>JAGQJJ010000827.1 GCA_020430675.1 Myxococcales bacterium | reverse complement strand
CGCCTGGCTGGCGCCCCAAGCCGCGCTCGCCGCCTACGATGAGGGGCAGATCCAGCTCGCCCCACCGACGCTGCGCATCCTGCTCGAACTGGCGACCCAACCCGATGCCGCCGCCGCGCTCGCGGTCGACGCGGTGCCGGCGCCCATCCAACCGCAGCCGCACTTCGCCGACGGCGCGCTGCACCTGCTGCTGCCCGGCGACGTCGCTTTCGACCCGCCCGGCGAAGACCGCAACCGCATCATGCTCATCGACGGCCGCTGGGTCTCGGAGGGGCGGGGCAAGTAGGTGTCGGTCCGCGGGCCTGCCCGCCCCGGACGCGATGCGGGATCATCCCGATCGGACCCGCCCGGATGCGCTGCCACGGTCCTTCGCTAACTTCAAGCGCCGCCATGGTTTTGCCGCACTGCGTCGTCGGCGGAAGCGCGTCAGCCGGCGCCCGCGTTTGGGCCCGATCCAGTGAGGCTGCTATATTTTCCACTGTCAGCGGTTTGACCGCTGTCGCCTCAACCAGATGACAGGGGTTGACCCCATGTTGACTCCCCAGCAAGGCGTGATCCATCGAGCCGAGTGGCTGGCGATGGGTTATGTCCAGGGACAACGCGACCTTCTGCTGCGCCAGCTTGAGCGGCGTTTCAACAACCTGCCTTCGGCGGTCCGCAATCGGGTCGCCCACGCCACACCGCCGGCCATCGAGAGCTGGAGCGAGCGCCTGCTCGACGCGCCCAGCCTCGACGCGGTATTTGCCGCGAGCTGAAGTCTCTTCGGCCGCGGGCGAGCCCCCACGGCGTTCCCGCCCTCAACGTCAGCGCGTCTCGCGCCGGCGCCGTCGCCGGCGGGCGATCCGATCGTGCTCGTGCAGGAAGAACGTCGCCCGGCCGAGCAGCTTGCGCATGCCGGGGTGAAAGAGCCGGCGCATCGCGTCGCGCTCGGTGGCCCAGACGTACCAGATGCCTTCCGACGGATGCGGCCGATGCTCGCGCGTCGGCGCCTCGGCGGGAAGAACGCCGTCGCCCTCGACCTCGCCCAGAAAAAACACCACGGTCTTGTCGATCTCACGCCCGGCGCGCCGGTAGCCGTAGTGCACCTGGTCGCGAAAATCGGGCAGCAGGTTCACCGCGCTGATATGCGCCTCTTCACGCAGCTCGCGCAGCGCGGCGTCCTGCTCGCTCTCGCCCTCTTCGAGGCTGCCCTTGGGGAACTCCCACGCCGCGTCGGGGTTGCGCACCATCGCGCTGTGCAGCAGCAGAAACTCGATGACCCCCTCGCGGCGGCGGAACGGGATGACCCCGCATGAGCGTTCGTAGAGCACCCGGGTGCTGACCTCTCCAAAATTGATCGGCGGAATCTACCAGGGGGTGCATGACCAGGGCAAACCCCCATCCGGTGGAAGCGCACCGCCGTCAGACCCCCCCGCGACGACCGCGGCCGGCGGCGAAGAGCGCTTCGATCTCGTCGGCGTGGCGCGCCATCACCTCGCGGCGGCGCAGCTTGAGCGACGGCGTCAACAGGCCCTCGGCCTCGGTGAACGGCTCGGCGATCAGGTGAAAGGCGCGCACCGCTTCGTGCCGCTCGATCCGCGCGTTGACGCGGTCGATCTCGCGCTGAATCTGGGTATGCGCCTCGGGCGAGCGCACCCGCTGCGCGGCCGTCTCGGTCGTGCCCGCCTCTTCGGACCACCGGTCGAGCGCTTCCTGGGTGGGCACCAGCAGCGCCACGCAATAGGGGCGGTTGTCACCGACCAGGCAGGCCTGCTCGATCAGCGGGCTGGCGCAGAGCAGCCGCTCGATGTGTTGCGGCGCGATGTATTTGCCGCCCGAGTTCTTGAACAGATCCTTCTTGCGATCGGTGATGCGCAAGAAGCCGTCGCGCTCCAGGCGGCCGATGTCACCGGTGTGCAGCCAGCCCTCGGCGTCGATGGCGGTGCGGGTCTCGTCGTCGTGGCCCCAATAGCCCAGCATGACGTTCGGGCCCTTGACCAGCAGCTCGCCATCGGTCGCGACGCGCACCCGCACGTTGTCGAGCGGGCGCCCCACGGTGCCGAAGCGGAAGTCATCGGGGCGGTTCACGCTGACCACCGGCGCCGCTTCGGTGAGCCCATAGCCTTCGAGGATGAGGATGCCCGCCGCCAGGAAGAACTCGGCGATGTCGCGCGCGAGCGGAGCGCCGCCGCTGACAAAAAAGCGCACGCGGCCGCCGAGGCGAGCGGTGAGCGGGCCGAAGACCTGCTCGTAGGCGACCTTGTATTGCAGCGCCAGCAGCGCGCCGGGCGTCTTGCCCTCCTGCCGCAGCCGCGCCACCTGCAGGCCCACCTCAAGCGCGCGGTCGAGCAGCGCGCGCTTGACCGCGTTGGCTTTGTGCCGCACCGCGGTGAACCGGGCGTGAATCTTCTCGTAGATGCGCGGCACGCCGGTCATCAGCGTGGGTTTGACCTCGGCCACGTTCTGGATGAGCCGCCCGACGCTCTCCGCGAAGTACAGCGTGGCGCCGCTGAACAGCGAGGCCATGTAATAGCCGGCCATGCGCTCCAGGCTGTGGCTCAGCGGCAGGAATGACAGCAGCGTATCGTCGGACCGCACCGGCAGCGCCCGGGCGCAGCCCTCGCAGTTGGAGATGATATTGCCGTGCGTCAGCATCACGCCCTTGGGCTGGCCGGTGGTGCCCGAGGAGATCGGAAGAG
>JAGQJJ010000082.1 GCA_020430675.1 Myxococcales bacterium | reverse complement strand
TCGGCGGCGGCCTCGATGGTCAGCGCATAGCGGGATCCGGCGACGCCGCTGACCCGCACGAACGCCGGCCCGTCGGCTTGAAGCGGCGCGCGCTGGCCGCCGACCTCGGCCTGAGCGCCGACGATGCTGACCCCGTAGCGCCGCGCTTCGGGGAGCTGGAACCAGTCTTCGTCGCCCGCGCAGAGGGTGCCTTCGATGACGCCCGGCGCGATGCGGCGCGCGCGCTGCTGGTCGTTGTTGCGCCACGGCTGATCCCAGCGGTCGACGGCGCAGGCGAGCCCATCCGCGATCTCGATGCCATAGGCGCCGCCACCGCCGGGCGCGGCGGCGACCTCGACCAGATATTCGCCGGGTCCGGCCTCGACGCGCGCCTCACCGGGCTGGGTGGCCGCGGTGACCAACGGGGTGTTGGCGTCGATCAGCGCATACAAGCGCACGGTGGGCGGCGGACGGTCGGCGTCGAAGCGCACGGTGACGCGCACGCCGCCGTTGGCGTCGCCGATGCGGAACCAGTCGGGTGCCGATTCACAGAGCATCAGATCGGTGAGGGCCAAGGCGGGCAAAGGCAAAGCCCGATCGGGGCCGTGGTTGGCGAGGCCATCGTCGAGGCAGGCGAAGTCGGCGTCGCAGCGTCCAAAGGCGCAGCGGCGACCCGGCAGGCAGTCGAGGTCGCCGTCGCAGGCGCCGTCGATGCACCGACCGGCGGCGCAGATGGCCGCGCCGGGGCAGTCGTCATCGTCGGCGCAAGCCACGCACAGGCCCTCGGCGCCGCAGATCGTTGCGCCGGGGCAGGTGTCGGCGTTGCATGGTCCCGGCTGCACGCAGCCGCCGTCGACACAGGCCCAGCCGTCGGGGCAGTCGCAGGTGCCCGGCGCAGCGTCGTCGCAGGCGAAGTCGACGCAGACATCGGCGCAGTCGGCCGACGAATCGCACTCGACCGTCTGGCAGCGTCCCAGGCGGCAGGCGCGACCAGCCAGGCACTCCGAGTCGTCGAGGCAGCCCGCGGGCTCGCCGCAAACGCCATCGGCGCAGACCAGCCCGCCCGCGCATTGGCCCCCGACGCACGGGTCGGCGCAGACGCCGGCCACCGGATGGCAGCGCCGGCCGCCGAGGCAATCGCGGTCGGCGTCGCAGCGGTCGCCTTCGACGCATTCGCCGCCCATGCACCGCTGGCGGCCCGGGCAGTCGGGGTCGCCGCCGCAGAGCGTCACGCAGCGCGCGGCGCGGCAGACGCGCTCGCCGAGGCAATCGAGATCGCCATTGCAGACCGCCGGCTCGACGCACTGGTCGTTGACGCACTGCTGCGCGCCCGCGCAATCGGCGGCTTCGCGGCACGCGCCGGGTTCCGCGCAGCGGCCGCCGGCGCCGCAGATCTGGCCGTCGGCGCAGGGCGTGTCGGGGCAGCGCCCGCGGCACAGGCCGTCGACACAGATGCGATCGCCGCCGCAGTCGAGGTCGAACGCGCAGTCCGAAGCGTCGAGGCAAGCGCCGTCGACGCAGCGCAGCGCGCCGGGGCACTCGGCGTCATCGGCGCACGGCGGCATGCAAGCGCCATCGACGCAATGGCGGCCGGGATGGCAGCCGTCGTCGTCGGCGCAGGGGTCGACTTCGAGGCAGCGGCCGCTGTCGGCATCGCAGAACAGCGCGCCGTCACAGCCCACCCGGCCGCATGGATCGGCGCAAGCGCCGCCCTGGCAGCGCCGGTCTCCGGTGCAGTCCGGGTCGCCAGTGCACGCTGCCGGTTCGGCGCAGCGGCCATCGTCGCAGGTCTGGGCGCCGGGGCACTCGGCGTCTTCGGCGCAGGGCGTCGCGCACATGCCATCGAGGCACAGGCGGTCGTCGAGGCAGTCGATGTCATCGACGCATTCGTCGGGCTCAACGCAGCGTCCGCTGGCCGGATCGCAGATCTGCTGGCCGAGGCAGGCGCCCTCCTCGCAGCCGGGCACGCAGCCGCCGTCGAGGCAGACGCCCTCGGCGCAATCGCGATCGGTCGCGCAGCGCACGCCGTCTTCGCAGAGGCCCGTGGGCACGTCGCAATGCCGATCGGCGCCGCAGTCGGCGTCGCCGGTGCACGGATCGACGCAGACGCCCTCATGGCACAGCCGTGGCGCATGGCAGTCTTCGGGTCCGGCGCAGACGGCCGGCTCGACGCACGCGTTGTTCTCGTCGCAGGTCTGCTGGCCAGGGCAGACGCAGCCCTGATCGGGCCGTGGTCCCTCGTCAACGGGCGGCGCCGCGTCCGCGGTTGCGCCATCCACCCCGGCCTCGGGAGTCGGCGCGGGCGTCTCATCGCCCTCGCCGTCGTCGCACCCAATCAAAGCCAGACCGATCACCATACAAGGCAGGGTCAAGCGCACGTCAGTCGACCTCCTGCACCATGAGGAAGTTGCCGGTATCGGCGTTGGGCCAGCCGGCGAGGCATTCGCTCGACGTATTGGGATCGGGCCGATAGAGCTGGATGCGATAGCGATGGTTGCCCGGCGCGAGGTTGGGCACGATCCACTCCATGCGCATGGGATCGATGCGCCAGCCGACGCCGGTGCTCGTATGGCTGTTGATCGGCCGCCCCCAGCGCCCACCGTCGATCTGCAGATGCCATCGGCAGCCCCAGCCATGGCCGACCATGTGGTAGCCGATGTCATCCATATAGGTGACCCGCACCTTGGTCGCGGCTTCGGACTTGCGCAGCGTGACCTCGCGCTCGGTCAGCGCCGTCCAGCCGCCGGGCGTGTCGCGCACGTCCGACATATGGCGGCGGATGGCCACGGTGCGGCGGTCCATCTCCTGCACGACGAAGCTGTTGCCGGTGTCGGCGTTGGGCCAGCCCGCCAGGCATTGGCTGGTGCTGCCGGCGTTGGGTCGATAGAGCTGAATGCGGAATGTGTACCGCCCGCGGCGCACGCCATCGAGCATCCAGGTGAGCTGTCTGGGTTCGATGCGCCAGCCCGAGGCGGTCGATGTATGGGTCGAGAACGGTCGATCGACCGGCCCGCCGTCCATGGTCAGCCGCCAGCGGCAGCCCCAGCTATGGCCGACCATGTGAATGCCCAGGTCGTCCATGTAGGTGACCTTGAGCAGCGAGTCGTCGGAGTTCTTGTCGACGGTGATGACGCGGTTGGGCAGGTCGGCCCAGCCATCGGGCGTCTCGCGGCGGTCGTCCATATGGCGCACGATCGAGATGTTGCCCGGCTCGACCTCCTCCAGCGCGAAGAAGTTCTGGGTGTCATTGTCGGGCCAGCCGGCGAGGCACTCGCTGCTGGTATTGCCATCGGGCCGGTAGACCTGGATGCGATAGGTGTGGTTGCCGGCGGCCAGGCCCTGGATGAACCACTCGAGCTGCAGGGGCTGAATGCGCCAGCCGCGCGCGGTGCTGGTATGGCCCGAGAACGGGCGATCGTGCACCTGGCCGTCGATCGTCAGCCGCCAGCGGCAGCCCCAGCCGTGGCCGACCATGTGATAGCCGAGCACGTCCTGATAGGTCACCTTGAGCACGGTCGCCGGGCTGCCCTTGGGCGCGGTGTAGGCGCGGCCGGGCAGATCCTGCCAGCCGCCCGGGGTGAGGCGGGTGTCGCCGGCATAGCCGCTGACCTGCACGTTGCCGCGCAGCAGCGCGTTGTCGCCGCCGCTCAGCGGCACCCACTCGACGCCGTCGCAGCCCATGAAGCCTTCGCCATCGGTGTCGAAGTAGATGCTGCCGCGGTTGCCGGCATTGCAGGCCACCGGCGGGTTGGCGCCGCTGAAGACCTTGAAGCCGGTGATGGGCTGGGCGACCGCGACGGTGCCGTTGACCGTCAGGTTGCCGCCGATGACCACGTTGCCGTCGGCGCGCAGGAACTGGGTGCTGTCGAGGCCGTCGAGACGGTCGGCGTCGACGCCCGAGCCGGCGCCGTCGGCCTGGACCAGCTGGTCACGAATCTGCACTGGCGTGCGCGGAAAATTGGTGCTGTCGAGGCCGTCAAGGCGGTCAGCGTCAACGCCCGAGCCGGCGCCATCCGCCTGGACCAACAAGTCACGAATTTCGACCGCGGTGCGGGGGAAGGCGGTGCTGTCGAGGCCATCGAGGCGGTCGGCGTCGACGCCTGAGTTGGCGCCGTCAACCGTGACGAGCAGGTCGTGCACCTGGGCGGCGGTGCGCACGAACTGGCCGCTGTCGAGGCCATCGAGGCGGTCGGCGTCAATGCCCGAGCCGGCGCCATCGACGGTGACCAGCTTGTCGCGCACCTGAATCGGCGTATCGGGCGAGCCGTTGCCGCCCGCCGGACCGGCAGGCCCCGCCGGCCCCTGCGCGCCCGCCGGACCGGCCGGTCCCTGCGCGCCCGCCGGGCCGCGCAGGCCGGTCGGATCGCCCACCCATTGCCCCTGAGCGTTGATCACGAGCTGATCGCCGATGCGCACCGACGATGGGGTGATGTCGCCGATCACGTTCTCGGCATAGTTGGCGACAAACGCGGCCGGCACCTTGCCAAACGGCGTGCGCGGGGCCAACTCGGCGGCGCCGTCGATGCTGATGCCCAGGAAGAGCGTGGGCTCGCGGAAGAGCGCGGGCGGCAGCGCGTTGACCGAGCCGATGGCGACCGCGTAGTAGCCGCCGAGGAAGGGCACGCCGACGTGGCGTTCTTCGAAGACGGGCGCGCCGCCCTGGACTGCCGTGTAGATCCGAACGTTGATCCGATGGTCGCCTTCGAGCGGCACATCGTTGGCCCCGAGCACGAGGCCTTCTTGAATGACCTGATCAGGCAGTGCCCAGGCGATGGTCGGCGCCCACACGAAAATTCCCAGCAAGAGCAGCGTGCGACGCATCGTTCCCCCTCTCAAATTCCAACTTCAGCCGAAAATTTCGGCATGGATTTAATCTGCCGAAATCTTGGGGCCGGGTCGAGGGGGATTGGTGGGATCAGCCCCAGGTGCGGTCGAGATTGCGCGTGTTCTTGTCGCGGAAGGCCGCTTCCAGGTCGATGTCGAGGCGGTTTGCGATGGCCGCCAGGTAGTTGAAGACGTCGACCAGCTCTTCGGCGACGTGAGCCCGCGTATCGGCGGCCGCGGGGCTTTCGGCCGCTTCGTAGTACTTGAGATGACGGCGCACGGCTTTGAACAGCTCGCCGACCTCTTCTCCCATCAGGAAGCAATTGTGCACCAGGTCGACTTCAAGCCAGCCGTGCCAGGCTTCGAGCGCATGCACGTAGGCCTGAAAATCGCGCATGGTCGGCGCGGGGGGCAGCTCGGGGCGCGGGGGCTTGTCCATCAGGCGGTGCGCGGGGTCAGGATCTCGGCGAGCTTGAAGCCACCGAAGCGCAGCGCCGCCGTCCAGGTGTCGGCGTCGGCGCGCAGCACGCAGGCGTAGGCGGTGCCCAACTCGAGCTCGCTGCCGATGAGCCAACCGGCGGCGAGGCTGAGGCCGGGGTTGTGGCCCAGCAGCAGCAGGCAATCGACCGCGTCGCCCTGCGCGCTGATGGCCTTGCGCACGACGTCGAGGCCGCCGAGGTACAGCGCCGTCGAGAACGTCACCGGTGTGTCGGGCAGCAGATCGGCCAAAGCCGCCCACGTCTCGCGAGTGCGCACCGCGTCGCTTGAGATGACCTGCTGCGGGTGATGACCTCGGGCGGCGAGCAGGGCGCCCACCCGGGCGGCTTCACCCTGGCCCACCGCGTCGAGCGGCCGGTCGTGGTCGCCCTGCTGCCCGTTGGCCCACGCCGCTTTGGCGTGACGCATCAGGATGAGTCGGCGCTCCATCGCGCTCAGTGGGCACCTTTCTTCGGTCGCAGCTTTGCGCCCTCGATGACGTGCTGGTTCCACGTGGTGGGGGCGAACTGATTGTCGACCTGTTCCATCGTGATGCAGTCGGGCACCGGGCAGACGATCTGGCACAGGTTGCAGCCGACGCACTCGTCTTCGTCCACCACCGGCACACGACCCTCGCCGGTCGGGTGCAGGCATTGGTGGGCGCCGTCTTCGCAGGCGACCACGCAGAGCTGGCAGCCGATGCACTTGCTGGCGTCGATGCGGGCGACGGTCTCGTAGTTGAGGTCGAGGTCGCCCCACTCGGAGAACTGCGGCACCGCCTTGCCGATCAGGTCATCGAGCGTGGCGAAGCCATGGCTGCTCATGTACTCGGTGAGGCCTTCGATCATGTCTTCGACGATGCGATAGCCGTGCAGCATGACCGCGGTGCAGACCTGCACCGAAGACGAGCCGAGCAGCAGGAACTCGACCGCGTCGCGCCAGTTGGAGACGCCGCCGATGCCGCTGATGGGCAGGTTGAAGCCGGGGTCGCGGGCCAGCGCGCCGACCATATGCAGCGCGATCGGCTTGACCGCCGGGCCGCAATAGCCGCCGTTGCTCGACAGGCCGGCGACGCGCGGCTCGGGCACGAAGCGGTCGATGTCGACGGCGATGATCGACTTGATGGTGTTGATCAGCGAGACGCCATGAGCGCCGCCGCGCTGCGCGGCCAGGCCATGGGGCACGATGTCGCCGACGTTGGGCGTCAGCTTGACCAGCACCGGAATGGTCGAGAACTCGGCGGCCCACGAGGTGATGCGCTCGTTGATCTTGGGCTCCTGACCGACGGCCGAGCCCATGCCGCGCTCGCACATGCCGTGCGGACAGCCGAAGTTCAGCTCAAGCCCGTCGGCGCCGGCGTCGATGCTGCGCTTGATCATGTCGCGCCACTCATCGCGCGTCTCGACCATCAGCGAAGCAATGACCGCATGGTCAGGATATCGCTTCTTGACCTCG
Organism: Myxococcales bacterium; assembly: GCA_020430675.1. The sequence goes on along the minus strand of JAGQJJ010000082.1, from coordinate 3,532 downwards.
TAGATCTCGCGGAAGTTCACCTCGAGCGAGCGGTCGGTGATCAGCTCGATATTGGTGAAGCCGATGGGCGCGCTGCCGCGGTGGCGGGTGGCGCCGAAGCGGCTCGACACGTTCTGGATGGGGTCGCCGAGCGTCTTCCAGACCGCGCCGCCCCAGCCGGCGTCGAAGGCGCGCATGATCTGCTCGCCCGAGTTGGTGGGCGGGGCGCTGGCGAGCCAGAACGGGTTGGGCGAGCGGATGCCGGCGCAGTTGGTGGAGAGATCAGGCATTGGTCCGTCCCCGCAGGCTGGCGCCGGTGGCGAGCCAGCGATCGATCGCGTGCGCCGCGGCCTTGCCTTCGGCGGCGGCGTTCACCACTTCCTTGCCGCCATTCGCGCAGTCGCCGCCCGCGTAGTAGCCGGCGCGGCCGGTGAAGCCGTCGGCGTCGGTCACCACGCGACCCCGGTCGAGCTGCACGCCGTCGAGCGGGGCGAGCAGCGCGCCGAGCTTGCTCTGGCCGATGGCGAGCAGCGCCAGATCGGCGGGCAGCACGCGCTCGCTGCCGGCGATGGGCTGCTTTTTGGCGTCGAGATCGACGCAGCGCACGCCGGTCAGCCGGCCATCCTCGCCGACAAAACCCAGCGGCTGGGTGCGCCAGCGCACGGTGACGCCCTCGACCTTGGCCGCATACCACTCGTGGGCGTAGCCGCTCATCTTGGCTTCGTCGCCGCGGTAGACCATCTCGACGCTCGGCACGCCCAGCCCGCGCAGCTCGCGCACGGCGTCGATGGCGGTGTTGCCGCCGCCGAGCACCACCGCGTGCTTCACGCCAGCCACGTCGACCGGGCCCAGCTTCATCGCTTCGATGAAGTCGACGGCGCCCTGCACGCCGGCGAGGTCTTCCCCCTCAGCGTCGAGGCGGCCGTCGGGGCCCAGGCCCAGGCCGATGAAGACCGCGTCGAAGTCGGCTTCGAGGTCGGCAAACGAGACGTCGGCGCCCAGCTCGACGCCGGTCTTGACCTCGATGCCGCCGATCGAGAGCAGCCACTCGATCTCGTCGTAGGCGCTATCGGCTTTCATCTTGTAGGGCGCGACGCCGGTGGTGTTCAGGCCGCCGATCACCGCGCGCTTCTCGAAGATCGTGCAGGCGTGGCCGCGCTGCCGAAGCGCGTGGGCGCAGGCGAGGCTGGCCGGGCCGGCGCCGATGAGCGCGACGCGGCGGCCGGAGTCGGCCCCGGCTTCGAAGAACTGCCAGCCCGCGTCATAGGCGGCGTCGGTCGCGTAACGCTGCAGCTTGCCGATCTGGATGGGCGGCACGCCGAGCGCGTTGTAGACGCAGTCGCCGACGCAGAGCACCTCGACCGGGCAGACCCGCGCGCAGCTCATGCCGAGGATGTTCGCCGCAAAGATGGTGCGCGCCGAGCCTTTGACGTTGCCGGTGGCGATCTTGCGGATGAACTCGGGGATGTTGATGCGCGTGGGGCAGGCGTTGATGCAGGGCGCGTCGCTGCAATAGAGACAGCGGTTGGCTTCGGTGACCGCCTGCACGGGCGTGTAGGCGGGCTTGAAATCGTCGAAGACCGCCTCGCTGCGGTGATCGGCGGGTCGCGTCATGACGTCTCCTTCGGCCGGCCCGACAGCCTAGCCCGATCGATGCCCCGTGTCACGACCCCGACGCAGGTAGCGGCGCAGTTCGTCGAGCACCGCTTCGGCTTCCGGGCGGCCATCGGGCGGCGTGACCCGGACGCGCGCCTGCAAGCGCAGCAGCGCCTCTTCGCCGCGGCCCAGATCGGCCAGCGCGCGGGCGCAGGCGCCGTGCAGGACGAGCAGGTCGGGGTGCGCTTCGAGGGCGGCTTCAAAGCAGGCCAACGCCTCGGTCGGTCGGCCCCCGTCGAGCAGGCAGACGCCTTCGCGCAACGCCGGGCGCACCAGCATCGCTTCGAAGAACGTGCGCGGCCAGAAGGGGCTCTGCAGGATGCCCAGGCCATCGGTGATCACGCCCTGCCGGGGCGAGAACGGCAGCAGGTTGAGGCCGGCGCCGAGCACCGCGGCGAGCGCGAAGCTCTGGGCGGCGATGATCAGCAACGAGGCGCTCGGCGCGAGCAGGACGTCGAACCCGATCAGCGCGCCCACGGCCGCGGCGAGCAGCAGCTCGATGCCGGGGCCGGCGGCGTAGATCGCCGCGGTCTTGCGCCGGGCCGCGCTCAGGTCGGAGGGCACGACGCTGACCAGGCCCACGATGGGGAAGGCGCGCACCTCGACCGGCACGCCGGCGACCGAGAACTGGCTGATGACGCGCCCGAAGCCCAGCTCGATTCGCTCGACCCGCCATCCGAGCGCGCGCGCCACCAGCGCGTGGCCGGCCTCGTGCACGAAGGTGAGCAGAATCCAGAACGTGAAGAAGAAGAGGGCGCTCAGCCGCACCGGCTCGAAGTCGGCGAACAGCTCGGCGGCAAAGCCGCCGAACATCAGCATGCAGAAGACGACGAGGAAGCGGCGCTCGCCCGTGGAAAGCGGCCGGCCGTCGGGCCGATCCCGCTCGTCGGTGTCGAACACCTCAGCGGCGGCCGCTGACGGCCATGACGATGCGCAGGATGTACCAGAACAGCAGCGCGACGGCCGAGAACAGCGCCAGCGCGGCCGCGACGTGCGCGCCCACCGGGTAGTGGTGCAGCACGTTCGAGGTGTAGTAGAGCACGTAGCCGCCGGCCAGCAGCACCATGGCGCCCGAGAAGAGGGTGCCCAGGTTGAAGCCGAAGATCAGCGACACGACGATGACGCCCATCGCCGCGAAGCCGCCGAGCGACAAGGCGCGGCCCATGAAGGAGAAGTCCTTCTTCGTGAGCAGCGCGGTCGCGGTCAGGCCGCCGAAGACGATCGCCGTCAGCAAGCCGGCGGTGGGGATGACCGACGGCCCGGCGTAGAAGGCGGCGATGTAGAGCAGCGGCGTGAAGATGATCGCCTCGGCGACCACGTACAGCCCGAGGCCGAGGTACTGCTTGGCGGGCGAGCCGCCCGAGGCGGCCCAGCGCTGGGCGATCCAGCCGACGCCCATGAAGGCGCCGAGCACGATGAGCCAGCTGAAGCGCCCGCCGAGCATGGTCTCGGTGATGCGCAGCCCCAGCTCGGAGTTGACCAGCGCCGCGGTGAGGCCGATGAAGGCCAGGATCGCGCCGCCGAGGTGCAGATAGGTCAGGCGGATGAAATCGGCGCGCTCACGCTCGGAGGCGTAGGCGGCGGCTCGATCTTGAAATGCGGCGTACGACATGAGCGGTCTCCAAGGCTGCCGTCGATATGAGATGCCCCCCGCCGGCACGGGGATGCAGCGCGGTCAGAGCAGGTTGAACGCCGCGCTCACCAGCAGGCCGTTCTGCACCTGCCACTCATCGACGATCAGGGGCAGGTAACGCGCCGAGAACACGTAGTCCAGCGAGGCCCAGTTGGTGATCTTGGCGCTGACCTTTGCCGAGACCTCCGCGTTGATCAGCTCGGCGCCTTCGAGGGGGGTGCCGTTGAGGTTGGCTTCGGGGTCGGAGTAGAACGGGTAGAGCAC
>JAGQJJ010000826.1 GCA_020430675.1 Myxococcales bacterium | reverse complement strand
TGCGCGAGGGGGTGGCCGATGGGGCTTGATGCCGATGACCGCGCGACGCTGATGCGCCTGGCGCGGACCAGCGTATACGAAGGGCTGAAGACCGGGCGGCCGTTCGAGCCCGAGCTGGCGGCGTGCAGTCCGGCGCTTCGAGCGGATGGGGCGAGCTTCGTGACGCTCGAGATCGATGACCGCCTGCGCGGCTGCATCGGCCGGCTGGAGGCATCGCGACCGCTGGCGATCGACGTGGCGCACAACGCCTTCTCGGCGGCGTTTGAGGATCCGCGCTTCCCGGCGCTGACCGCGGCCGAGTGGCCGGGGTTGCATTTTCATGTGTCGGTGCTGGGCAAGCCCGTGCCATTTCCGGTGGCGGACGAGGCCGATCTCATCGCGCGCCTGCGGCCCGGGGTCGACGGGCTCGTCCTGCGCGAAGGCCATCGGCGGGCGACGTTTCTGCCATCGGTGTGGCAGTCGCTGCCCGATCCGGCCGAGTTTGTGGCGCACCTCAAGCACAAAGCGGGCTGGTCGACGCGGTACTGGTCGCCCCATATCGAGGTGCAGCGGTACGAAGTCGAGGCTTTTGAGTGAAGCTGCTCCTGTTGGGCGCCCTGCTGGCTGGCTGTGGCTATGTGGGGCCCGCTCGGCCGCCGGCCGGCGCGCCGCCGGCGGGCGATGCCGTGGCGGCTGATGGCTGGATCGTGACCGCGGAAGCGGCGCTGGCCGATCTGGGCGCCGGGGCGCTGCTGCTCGATGTGCGGGCGCCAGCGGCCTATGCGGTGGGCCATGTCGCGGGCGCGGTGGCGGTCGATTGGAAGGTGTTCTCCGACTCGGCGGACGCGCAGCTGGGCGCGCTGACGCCCGATGATGCCCAGGCGCGCGCGGTCGCCGAGGCGCTGGGCGTGCGTACGAGCCGGGCGGTGCGGGTGGTGGGCGATCCGGTGGGCGGCTGGGGCGAAGATGGTCGCCTTGTGTGGACGCTGCGCACGCTGGGCCATGCCGATGTGGCGCTGGTCGACGGCGGGCATGCGGCGCTGGTGCGAGCGGGCGCCAAGGTCTCGACCGCCGTGCCCACGCCGCCGCCGGGTGATTTTGCCCTGGCGCGCACGCCGCGCTGGCACATCGGCACCGAGCTGCTGGTCGAGTGGGTGCGGACGCAGGCGGTCGCCGCGGGCCGCGTACGCTTCATCGACGCGCGCGAGCGGCGCGAATACGACGGCGAGACGCCCTACGGCGAGGCGCGGGGCGGCCATCTGCCCGGCGCGGTGCACCTGCATTACAAGTCACTCCTGACCGAAGACGGCTACCTGCGGCCGCGCGCCGAGGTCGAGGCGCTGCTGGCCGAGCGCGGGGTGGGGCGCGACGCGCCGGTGGTGGTCTATTGCACCGGCGGCGTGCGCTCGGGCTGGTTCGTCGCGGTGCTGGTCGAGCTGGGTTACGCCGACGCGCGCAACTACGCGGGCAGCATGTGGGCGTGGGCGGCGGCCCCGGCCGAGACGCATCCGCTGGAGTAGTTGTCGTCGCGCCCCCGCGCTTTCCCTGCGCCGCCATCGGGTCCGGTTGAACCGGCGCGGCCGCTGCCCCATAATCACCGCATCCGCGGATCTGCGCCGAGCGCGTGGGGGTGAGCGCCATGCACGACAAAGAAGCCGACGAGGGCCAAGAGGCCAAGGCGACGCCGGCCGTCCAGCAGAAGGAGTCCCCCACCCCGGCGTCGGCGCCGTCGGCGTCGTTGCAGAGCGCCGAGCTGGGCGGCGGCTTTGCGGGCGGCGGCGCGCAGGATCCCAGCGCGTTGCAGAGCATGGAGATGAGCGCGCTGACCCAGGGCGGCAGCGGGCTCGACGGCGGCGTGCGCGGGCGGCTCGAAGGCTCGATCGGCGCTGATCTCAGCAATGTGCGGGTGCACACCGACAACGCGGCGGCGGCCAACGCTTCCAGCATGGGCGCGCAGGCCTTCACGGTCGGGCAGCATATTCACTTCGGGGCCGGGCAGTATTCACCCGGTGGCGGCGGCGACCATCTCATCGCGCACGAGGTGGCGCATACGGTGCAGCAGCGGGGCGCGACGGCGGTGCAGCCCCGGCTTGAGGTGAGCACGCCGGGCGATGCGCACGAGGTCGAGGCCGAGAACTTCGCCGATGCCTTCGCCGCCGGGCTGCCCGCCGGGCCGCTGACCGCGGTGCAGCCGGGCACGGTCTCGCGGGCGATCATCCAGCGGCAGACGGGCAGCGGACCCAGCGTGGCCGAGATGGCGCAGGCGATTCGCAGCCGCCTGCTGGGCATTCGCCCGCAGGGGCCGGCGGCGGTCGCGGCCGAGGTGCGCCGGCTGCGCGCGCAATCGACCGAGGGGCCCGGGCACGACGCGGTCGAGCAGGCGGTGCGCGATACGCTCAACGAGGATGAGCGCGCGGCGCTGGAAGGGCGTGCGCCGGCGACCAGCAATGCGGGCGGAAATGCCGATGCGACGCCGGCCCCAGCGCCGACCGCAACGCCCACGCCGCCTCCGGCGCCGCAGACCAATACCGCCGGTGCCGGGGGCAATGGCGCGGCGCCGACGCCCACGCCGGCCCCAGCGCCCACGCCCGCGCCGGCGACCGATCAGCAGAATGCCAATGGCAACGGCGGCGCGGGCGGCAACGCCAACGCCAACACCAACACCAACACCAACACCAACGCGAACGGCGGCAATGGCGGCGCG
>JAGQJJ010000825.1 GCA_020430675.1 Myxococcales bacterium | reverse complement strand
GCCATCTGGCCTGGCAGCTCTCGGCCATCAACGCCCCGATCGACGGCCCGGTGCCGGTGCTGCTGTCACTCTCCCGCCTGATGCGCACCCGAGCGCACCCCTTCGATCTGGCCGAGAGCGATCTGCGCCAGTACCGGGGCGACGCCGCCGCGGGCCTCGCCGCTCGCCTGCGCAGTCTGGCCGACCGCGCCGACGGCCCGCCCATCTGGCTGCTGCTCGATGGCTTCGACGAAGTACTCGATGACTCGGTCGAGGATGCCATCGCCGCGCTCACCGCATGGCATGCCGGCCTGCCCCGCGTGACCATCGCGGTGCTGTCGCGCCCGGCCGGCTGGCCCGGCAATGACATCGGCGGGCTTTTCCGACGGGCCCAGGTCGAGCCTCTCAAACCCGACCAGCAGCGCGCCCTGCTGCGCACCTGGCTTGGCCACGGCGCCGGCGAGACGACCTGGCGCCGCATCACCGCCCAGCGCGCGCTGGCCGACCTGGGCAAGAACCCGCTGATGCTGACGCTTCTCGCCGTGCTCTCCGGCGGGCCCGAGGCGCTGCCACCCAGCCGCAGCGGCCTGTACGACAAAGCGATCGACCGACTGCTCACCCGCGGCCACGGCCCCCGACCCGGACCCGGGGTCAAGTCCCCGTCAACGGCTCGCCGGTTGCTGCGCGCGCTGAGCCTGCGCTTGACCGAGCAGGGCGACATCACCTGGCGCAAGGACGCGCTGGTCGAGGTGACCCACCGGGTGCTCGATGACGACCCCAAGCTCGCCACCGAGTGCAAGCGCACCTGGGACACCGTCGACGAAGCGCTCGACGACAACGGCCACAACAGCGGCATCATCGCGCCCCACGACGGCCCGCACGAAGCCTAGCGGTATCTGCATCGCAGCCTTCGCGAGCGCCTCGCGGCCGAGGCCTTCGCCGCCAAGGGAGCCAAGAAGGTGATCGCGCGCATCCGCGCCCTCGCGCGCCGCGACGCCGCCGCACTGGGCCAATGGGGCGAGGCGTTGGGCATGGCCTGCAGCCTGCTGCCCGACCCCCTGAGCGCCATGCGGGCGATTCGCCACACCAACGCCAACCTCGCGCTGCGCGTCCTGGGCGACGTCGACCAGATCTCCGCCGCCGACGCGCTGGCCTTCATCGATGGCATCGAAGACGGATGGGACGGCGACACGCTCCTCCGCGCCGTCGGCGATCGACCCGGCGCGGCCGAGGCGCTGTGGGCGTGGGTCACCCCGGCCGCCGACCTCGATCGGCTCGCCTGGCTGCACTACGCGCTGACCGCGATCGAAGGCGAGGTCGATCGGGCTCGCTTCTTCGGGGCCTGCGACCGCTGGCCAGCCGCTGACGCACCGGCCTCCGAATGGGTGCGGGTACCCGCCGGCCACTTCCAGATGGGCACGCCAGCCGCCGAGCGGGCAACGCTTCCCGAAATTTGGCAGGACAGTGTTCGCGAGAACGAAGCAACGCATTGGGTGACTTTGACCACTGACTTCTTGTTGGCACGGTGCCCGGTGACGATCTCCGAGTACCAGCGCTTCGACCCAAACCATCGACGCACAGGTGGACCCTCACACCCGGTGAGAGCGGTCTCGTGGTGGCGCGCGCGCTTGTATGCGGCGTGGGCCGGTTGCGTGCTGCCGACCGAGGCGCAGTGGGAACGCGCGTGCCGGGCGGGCACGCGGACGAAGTACTGGTCGGGCGAGACCGAGGCCGACCTGAGGCGCATCGGTTGGTACGAGGGCAACAGCGGCGGCCAGACGCACCCGGTGGGCAAGAAGCCGGCCAACCCGTATGGCCTGCACGACATGCACGGCAATGTTTGGGAGTGGTGCGGCGACTGGTTCGCGCCCTACCCTGGCGGCCCGAGCACGGACCCGACGGGCGCGCCCACGGGTGCGCACCGGGTGTTGCGCGGTGGCTCGTACTGGAACCTCGCCGACTACTGCCGGTCTGCGAACCGCAACTGGACCGTGCCCGGGAACCGGGACGGCATCATCGGCTTCCGGCTCGCCCGCCCGGCCCCTGCTCTGGATCTATGATCTAAGTGGAGGTGCAAATGGCGGCGAGTTGGCCAGCGAAGTGACCGATCTGGCCGGTTGTCTGGCCATTTTGATCCATTGGCCGATTTGTCGGCCAGATCCGCCGGCCGCACCTCAAAACAGCAACACCCCGGCCGATGACGCCACCGAGCGCTCGACCGACGCACACATCGGCTCGAACCAGGATCCCTTCAGCCGCCGCACCATGCGCTGCCGCGCCCGACCCAGCGCCTGCCGCCCGTCGCGGCTGATCCGATACCCCAGCACATCAAGATGCCCCGCGCAGCTCAGCACCCGCGCCTTCGGGTGCTTCAACCGCAGCCCCGCTCGCGCCAAAGCCACTCACCGATCGCCTCGCGCCACCCGCGCAGCTCGGCGCGCCGCCGGCCGGCAGTCATGAAGGCAACCTGCGTCTCCCTCGCCAACGCGGTGCCATGCCTTCAGGCAGTCAGCTCAGCAAACGCCGAGAGCTTCGCCGCGCGGGCGAATTGGTGATGCCCCTCGGCAACCGCGAGCAACACGCGCTCGACCTCAGCATCGACCAGTGGGACCGCCGCCGGGTGGGCCCGCATCTCAACGAGCAAGTCGCGGCCCAACCGGAAGACGTCGAGCGCGTCGAGCGCGACAAGGCCCAGCTTTGACTTG
>JAGQJJ010000824.1 GCA_020430675.1 Myxococcales bacterium | reverse complement strand
CCTGCCGGCGCTGCACGCCTTCAGCGGCGGGGTCAACGTGCTGGTGGAGCGCCCGGGCACCGACGCGCGCGCCGCGGCGGTGTTGCTCGGCGCGCATTTTGACACGGTGAAGGGCTCGCCGGGCGCCGATGACAACGCCTCGGGGGTGGCGGTGGTGTTGGAGGTGGCGCGGCTGTTGTCCGGGCGCAAGTTCCGTCGGCCGCTGCGGCTGGCGTTCTTCGATCTGGAGGAGCAGGGCCTGCTCGGCAGCGCGCGCTATGCGGCGAGCGAAGAGCGCCTGGACGGGCTCGATTCGGTGGTCATCGTCGAAATGGCCGGCTATTGCGATCGGCGCAAGGGCAGCCAGCGGGTGCCGCCGGGGCTGCCGGCCGGGCTCGCGCCCGATGTGGGCGACTTCATCGCCGCGGTGGCCGATCTGGAGCACGCGGCGCTGCTGGCGCCGTTTCGCCGCGCGGCGGGGGCCGATCGGCCGCCGGTCTATGCGTTGCCGGTGCCCGAGAAGGGGCGCGCCCTGCCCGATACGAGGCGCAGCGACCATTCGCCGTTCTGGGATCGCGGCGTGGGCGCGGTGCTGATCACCGACACCGCCGAGCTGCGCAGCCCGCATTACCACCAGCCGAGCGATACGCCCGAGACGCTCGATCCGGTGTTTTTGACCGGGGTGGCGACGGTGGTCGCCGAGGCGGTCGCCGAGCTGCTCGACGCGCCGCCGGCTACTCCGCCGCCGGCGTCTCCAGGTTCGTCTCAGTGAGCGTATAGAGCACGTTGTTGGCGTCGCGGTATTGCAACTGCACCGCGCCGATGCCCTGCTGCACCCAGTAGGTGCGGGTGATGCTGCCGGCCAGATCGTCGACCACGTCGACCTGGCGCAGCTCGTCGCGGTAGGCGCCTTCGATGGGCAGGATCTGCGGGCGGTCGCTGGTGGTCACCTGCACATTGACGATGACCCCGTCGAGCACGGTGGGCTCCTCCTGCCCGCGCCGCAGCACCGACTCGTACATGCGGATGTCGCTGAACTCGAGCCGCGTGTCGAAGGTGCCCGTGCGCCACGCATCGGAGATCATCTTGTAGGGTGGGTCATACTCGCGGATGACCTCGCGCACGAAGCGCTGATCCTCGACCGCGCGCTCGTCGATCTCGAGGCGCTTGAAGCGCACGATGGGGCCGACCAGCTCGACCGGCGGCTCGACGACGTAGGTCTCGCGGATGGTCTGGCGCACCTTGGTCATCTCGCCGTCGACCGGCAGATCGATGATGAGGGTCAGCGTGCGCACGAACTCGTTCTCGCCCTCGCCGGGCACGATCTCGGCCTCGCCGCCCTCGGTGACCGGGGGCAGGTTCTCGATGACGTCGGGCTTCTTGCGATAGCGCCAGACGCCGCCGACGGGCGTGGGGTAGAAGCTGCGCTCGTCGAGCTCCGCGTCGTCGGGCAGCGCGGCGATCTCGCCGGTATAGGGCACCCCGGAGGGCGCGGCGTCGACTTCGGCGTCGCCGATGACCACCGCGTCGTTTTCATCGCCCCCGCCCCCACCGCCGCCGCCGCCGTCGGGGCAGCCCCAGAGCATGCCCACCGTGCACACCGCGACGGCCCATCGCGCTCGTCCGCCCATCGTCTCGTCTCCCGTGCCAGATTCGGCCGTGTTATAGCGACCCGACCGGGGTCGATGCACCCTTCAATCGTCGGCGGGCGGTCGCTTCCACTCCATCAGCGGCGGCAGCGGCGGGCGATCGCGCAGATCAACATCGTGGGTCGGCGTCCAGACGCGGTCGAGGCGCCACTGGCGACCGTCATGGCGCAGCGTCCACAAATGCTGGACCTGCCGCCAGCCCTCGCGGCCTTCGATGACCTTGCCGTCCGGCTCGACGATGCAGTCGATGGCCCGCTCTTCGAGGCGCAGCATCAGCTCAAGATTGCGCGGCGGCGGGCCCTCGCCGATGGGGTACAGGCCGAGCGGGTGCACCTTGAGCACCTCGCCGAGCCGCGCGGCGTGCTCGTGGCCCTTTCGCTGCAACTCGGCGAAGCGCGCGTTCTGGGCTTCGAGGAAGTCTTCGGTGGCAAACGCGGCCAGCCCGCTCATATCGCGGCGCTTCCAGCCCGACCAGACATGTGGCGCGCACAGATGCACCCAGCGCTTGACCGCGTCGATGTCGAACTCGGGGAAGAAGGGGCCGATCTCGCGCATCATGCGGCGAAGGGTGCGGCGCTCGCCAAGCTGCTCGCGGAAGACCACGCGGCCGACGAGCAGCATCAGGATCACCGCGCCGAACCAGAACACGAAGTACATGCCAAAATCGGGGCGCGGCGCAGGCTCGGACGCGGGCTGCGCCCACGCGATGCCGGGCGCGAGCAACGCGAGCAGCGGGGGCGTCAGGCGGACTCGGCGATCTGCCATGTCTCTACTCGGTCGGGTCGGTTATGGGGCAGCTCGCCCAGAAAGCGGCTCTCGCGCAGGGGCACGCTGCCCTCGCGGGCGCCGGCGCGGCGCGGGCTGCACAGCGTGAGCACACGACGGGCGCGGGTCAGGGCCACATAGAAGAGGCGACGCTCTTCCTCCAGCTCGGCGGGCACGGCGATGGCCGGCCAGAGCGGGAACTGGCCCTCGGCGAGCCCGATGACAAAAACCGCCGTCCACTCCAGCCCCTTGGCCTGATGCACCGTCGACAGCACCAGCCGCTCGGCCGCTT
>JAGQJJ010000823.1 GCA_020430675.1 Myxococcales bacterium | reverse complement strand
GGGCGCGACGATGGCGGGCACCGACCTGCAGGGCACGAACCTCGCCGGCTCGAAGCTGGCGCGGGCCGATCTGCGGCGCTCGCGGCTGAACCAGGCGACCAACCTGGAGGGCGCGGTGATGACCGAGGCCCGCCTGAGCGGGCAGGACTTGCAGGGCAACAACCTGGCCGGGGCCGACCTGCGCGGGGCCGACCTGCGCGGCGCCACGCTCGAGCGCGCCAAGTTCATCGGCGCCGACCTGCGCGGCGTGCTGATCGGGTGCTGCCCCGAGGCGATGCTGATGGGCGAGGCGCGGGCCGAGGCCGACTGCGAGCCGGCGCGGCTGCGCGCGTCGGACTTCTCGGGCGCCGATCTGCGGCGCGACACCTGGCCCGCCGATCTGTGGGCGGCTGACATGCGTGGGCTGGCGCTGCTGGGGGCGAATCTGACCGGCACGGTGGTCGGGCCCGCCGACCTGCGCAGCGCGCGGCTCTCCGACGCGGCGGCGCTGGGCACCGACTTCCGCGCCGCGCGCCTCGTGGGCGCGATCTTCACCAACGCGCGCCTCAACAACGCGCTGTTCCGCAGCCAGGACCTGCCCGACGCGCAGTTCGACGCGGCCGAGCTGACCGGCGCGGACTTCGAGTCGGCCTATCTGGTCGGTGCCAACTTCACTGGCGCCTGGCTGGAAGGCACGCGGCTGCACGCCGCCGATCTGACCGGGGCGACGCTGCGCAGCAGCACCATCCTGGGCGACATCGACGACCCGGGCCTGCCCGCGACGCTCACCTCGGCCGACCTGCGCGAGTCGCGACTGGTGGGCACGAACCTCGTGGCCACCGATTACTGCCGCGCCAACTTCGAGGGCGCGGTGTTGCAGGACATCAACCAGAACCCCGAGATGCCCTGGCTCTTTGTGGGCCTCGCCGACAACGGCGCGTGGACGCAGCGCACGCTCATCGAGAAGATGCGCAGCGCCCGCCCGCCGCGCGAGCTGCGCTGCCTGCGCCTCGTCGACGCCGAGATGCTGGGCGTCGAGCTGTTCGACCAGACCGACTTCCGTCGCGCGCTCTTCCAGCGGGTGGTCATCGGCCCCGGCGAGGGCGACGTGCTGTCTTCGATGACCAACGCCGACTTCACCGGCGCCGTCTTTGATGACGTGACGTTTCAGGAAGTGCAGATGGCCGGCAGCCACTTCAACAACATCACCGCGACGCTGTTGAAGATGCCCGGCAGCGTGGCCGACCGCGGCACGTTCGGCGGCGCGCGCATGGAGCGGCCCGAGTTTGTGAACACCTCGCTGGTCTCGGCGGCGATGGCGGGCCAGGATCTGAGCGGCGCGGTGATGACCGGCGCCAACCTCTCGCTGGCGACGCTCGAAGGCGCGGTGCTCATCGGCACGAACATGTCGGGCGCGCGGCTGCGCACCGCCAACCTGCGCGGCGTGCAGGGGCGCGAGCTCGACCTGGGCAACGCCTCGCTTGCGCCGTATGCCGACGCGGGCGGCGAGCGCCCGATCGGGGCCGATCTGAGCGGCGCCGACCTGCAGGCCGCGCGCTTTGGCGGCGCCGATGCGTCGAAGGCGGTCCTGCGCGGCGCGAGCCTCGTCGGCGCCAACATGGCGGGCGCGGCGCTGGTGCGGGTCGACTTCAGCGAAGCCAACATGACCAGCGCCAACCTGGCCAACGCGGCGATCGACCAGTGCAGCTTCCATGACACGCGGCTGATCAACGGCGACCTGAGCGACGCGGTCGGCAAGCCGAGCGACTTTCGCGGCGTGGATTTGTCGGGCGCCAATCTGTGCGGCGTGGTCTGGGGCGAGTTCAACCCGGCCGCTGAGTGGGAGGGCGCGGTGCTCAGCGCGGCGACCGTCTGCCCGCCGAAGAACGAGAACAACGTCTGCAACACCACCGCAACCATCGCCACCTTCAACGGCGCGCCCACCTGCCGCCTGTTCGGCGTGCCCGATGTCGGCGAGTTTGCCAACCTGCCCGGCGCCAACCTGGCCGGCCGCGATCTGTCGGCCAACTCGCTGCGGCGGGCCAACCTGTCGGGGGCCAACCTGGCCGGCTCGATCATCGGTGACGCGCCCGAGGCCAACTTCACCGAGGCCAACCTGGAGGGCGCGACCATCCGCGCGGGCTCGGACCTGACCGGGGCGATCTTCACCGAGGCCAACCTGACCGACATCGTCATCGAGCCCGGCGCAGTGCTGACCGGCGTGCAGCTCGTCGACGCCAACATGCGCGGCGCGTTGATCGACGGCGCGATTCTGCAGGACGCCAACCTTGACTCGGCGCAGCTCTCGGGCGCGTCGATGCGCGGCACGGTGCTCGATGAGGCCAACCTGAACCAGGCCGGCCTCGGCGGTGCGGACCTGACCGGCGCCTCGGCCCAACGCTGCACCTTCGTCGAGGCCAACCTGAGCGGGGCCGACCTGAGCGACGCCAACCTGACCGGGGCCAATCTCAACAAGGCCATCCTCACCGGCGCGCGGCTCGCCCGCACCGTGCTGACGCGCGCGGTGCTCAGCGGCGCGCTGCTCGACGCGGTGAGCATGAACGGCGCGCGCTTCGACACCGCCGACATGCGTGGCGCCAACCTGACCGACGCGCGCGGCCGGCCCGCGACCGTGCTCGGCGCCAACCTGTCGGGCGCCAACCTGTGCGGCCTGCAATGGGGCGAGTACAACCCGCCCGAGACGTTCACTTTCA
>JAGQJJ010000822.1 GCA_020430675.1 Myxococcales bacterium | reverse complement strand
CGACGTGGCCTACGCTGCGTTCAGCCTCAAGCACGCCGGCGCGGTGGGCGTCTGGCGCATCGACGACCCGCAGAACCCGGTGGCGAGCAGCATGATCAAGGTCGGCAAGGATGAGGGCGCCGGGCCCAACGAAGCCAGCACGCTGGGCACCGAGGGCATCAGCGCCCACGACTCGGGGCGCATCGTCACCGCCAACGAGAAGGAGTCCTCGGCCTCGCTGATCGCCCCGCTGCGCTGAACCGGAGCGCCTCTGCTCCGCTGCGGCCCGCCGGCTGCCACCTTCCTGCCCCATCGCGCGTGGCCCCGGTGGCGCCCGCGGCCGGCACGCACCCTGCAAACCGGCCCGGCGCCCCTCCCATGACCGAAAGGAACCGCTCATGCGCAGCGCATGCTTCACCTTGCTTCTCTGCTTCACCCTGCTGCTCGCCTCTGCCTGCACGCCCGATGGCAATGGCAGCGGCGGCCCGATGCCCGACGCCACGATGGGCGCGGGCGGCGAAGGCGGCGCGGGTGGGGCCGGTGGCGGGGGTGGCGGCACGCAGCGGGTGAACGGCGATGTGCAGTCGGGCATCATCATGCTCTGGCAGTCGATCGCCTTCAGCGATCCCGAGGGCGCCGCGGCGCTCTTCGAACTGCCCATCGGCCGCCTCGTGCCCATCGCTGGCGGCGCCATCAACCTCGCCGGCATCGACCCGCCTTTCGGCCTCTATCAGGGGCTCTGCCAGATCTCCGAATGCGACGATGCCCAGCGCGAGTTGGAGGCGGCCAACCCCTATGCGGTCGCCAAGCTGATCACCACCGACCTCGACGCCTTCGACTGCACCTTTTCCATGGCCGACAACTGCCTCAGCGAAGAGGTCATCGACCGCTTCGTGCACGCGCCCGAGCATTTGATCCTGTTCGTGCGTCAGGCCTTCGACCCGGCGACCGACCTGTTCGCCGCCGAGTGGATCGCCGACGGCCCCGTGCCGCCGGGCGTCTATCTGCTGCGCGTGCAGAGCCGCCGGGTGCTCGAAGTGCTGCCGCTCGACGCCGAGCCGGCCGCCTTCGAAAACGGCGCCGAGCCGGCAAATCTGTTCTGAAGTACACTGCCGCCATGTCGAGCCCGGCCGACCGCTGGCGCAGCCCGCTGCCCGACCACGACCGGCGCCGCGTGCTGGCGTTGCTCGACCGCCACCCCGCCTGCCCGACAGCCTTTCAGATCCTCGAACGCGGCAATCGCTATTGGTTCGCCGGGTCACGCCAGGCGCCGCGGGCGGCGGTCGGTTATGTGGAAGCCGCCGGTTTTCGGGTGGTCGCCGGGGCGCCGATCGGGCCGCGAGAGGCCACGGCCGAGGCCGTGCACGGCTTTGTCGCCGACGCCGCCCGCGAGGGCCGGCGCGTGGCGTTTTTCAGCGTCGGCCAGGACTTTGTCGACGCGCTCGAAGCCGCCGGCATCGCCCATGATCGCCTGCCGATCGGCACGCGGCCCGACCTCGATCCGCAGACCTATACCCTCGAAGGCACCCGGCGCCGCAGCCTGCGCAGCCAGGTCCATCGCGCGGTCAACAAGGGCGTGCGCGTGCGGCGCATCGACGCCGAAGAGGTCGAGCGCGCCCCCGGATCGCTGCGCGCCGAGATCGAGCGCGTGCTCGATCGCTGGCTGGCCGCGCGCCGCATGGCGGTGATGCGCTTCATGGTCGATCTCGAGCCCTTCACCCTGCCCGAGCGGCGCCGCTATTACATCGCTGAGCGGGGCGACGAGCCGGTGGGCTTCCTGGCTGCGGTGCCCGCGCCGGCGGGCGGCGGCTGGTTCTTCGAAGACGTCATCCGCGTGCCCGACGCGCCCAACGGCACCGCCGAGCTGCTCATGCACACCGCGCTGCTCGACGCCCGCGCCCGCGGCGACACGTTCGTGACCCTGGGCCTCGCGCCGCTGGCCGAGGTCGACACCGCGCCGGGCCCGCATCGCCTGCTGCGCCGCTTCTTGCGCCTGTGCGTCACCCGCGCCGGGCCGCTCTACGATTTTGAGGGCGTGCGGCGGTTCAAGGCACGCTTTCGCCCGACCGCCTGGACGCCCCAATGGCTGGTGACCACGCCCGGCCCCATCGGCCCCCGGGCGTTGCGCGCCGTGCTCACCGCCTTTGCCGACGGCGGCCTGCTGCGCTTTGGTGGCGACACCGCCCGCCGGCTGCTCGACCGCGTGCCCGCCGGCCGCTGGGCGTTGGCGCTGCGCCTGCTCGCCGCCGGCCTCGTGCCCTGGACGGTGCTGCTCGCGCTCGCCGACGGCAAGCATTGGTTCGGCGACGCCAGCATCCAGGCCGCGTGGGTCACCTTCGACGCCGGCATGACGCTGGCGTTGTGGCAGCTCGCGCGGTCCGTCGCCCGCCATCGCCCCTTCGCCCCGCGCATCGCGCTGCTGCTCGCGGGGGCCACGCTGACCGACTTCGTGCTGTCGACCGTGCAGGCCCTGCACCTGCACCGCGCGGTCACCGGCTGGGCCGCGCTCTTTGTCGCCGCCGGCCTGGGTGGGCCCTTCCTCGCCACGTTGATGCTGGCCGCGCTGGCCATCGCGCGGCCGCCGGTGCCTCGGGTCGAGCGCGACGGCTGATCGAAGAAGCGCTTTCCGATCAGCGCCCTGGCCGGCAGAATCTCCGCGACGCGACGAGGAGGGCTCTCGATGTCATGTACCGCCCGCTGGTCGGCTTTGCTCACGTTG
>JAGQJJ010000821.1 GCA_020430675.1 Myxococcales bacterium | reverse complement strand
CCCGGTCGCCCGACTCGACCGCCGCGTCGATCGCCGCGTCCATGGCCTCGGCCGGATCCACGCCCTGTTGGTGCAGCACCCGCGCGCGCAAGACCTGAAGCTGCGCCTGCGCGGCCGGCCCGGCGTACGCGGGATCGACCAGCAGCGATTCCACCTCGCCGGTGTTCAGGTCGCCCGCGTAGAGCCGCGCGATCAGCAGGCTCATGCGCGCGACCAGGCGATCTTCCGGCAGGCCAATGCGCTCGCGGACGCGGAGCGACTCTTCGAACCACCGCCGCGCCGCCGTCAGATCGCCGCGGCGGAAGCTCAGGTCGCCCAGCTCGGCGGCGAAGTAGTCGGTGTTTTCGGGCGCAAACCCGGCCTGGGCGGCGCGCAGCGCCCGCTCGGCGCGCTCGCTCGCGCGCATCAGGTCGCGGTCGTGGCGGTCGAGCTCAAGCCAGCGAAACGTGGTGAAAGCGAAGCCGCCGAGACGCTCTTCGAGCTTCTCGTGCTCGGTCTGCCAGCGCGCGGCGCCCGCGTGGTCGCGGCGCATCATGCAGACCCGCGCCAGGTTGTCGGCGATGACCATGCGCGACGGCAGCACCTCGCTCGGCGGCGCGCCGGGCGTGCGCTCGGCGGTCGCCAGCAAGTCCCAGGCGATCTCGCAGTCCTGCATCGCCTCGCGCCCCCGGCGCAGCCGCGCATAGACATAGGCTCGGCCGTTGCGCGCCCAGGCTTCGAGGAAGGCGGCCATGCCCGGCGCGATGCCCGGCGTCTGCGCGTCGGCGACGGCGGCGTCGCCGATGGCCAGCGCCTCGGGCAGATCGCCCTTGCGCCGGCCCACATTGATGCAAAGCCGATAGCCCAGGTGGCTGCGCTTCGCCGGGTCCGACTCGCCGTCAAGAGCGGCGCGGAAATGATGGTCGAGCAGCTCGGGCAGCCCCTCGGCCGAGTCCGAGCGGCGCACCTGCCGGTTGTAGGCGGCGAGGCCGATGAGGGTGTGCAGCTCGCGGTCGAGCGCCGCGGGGGCCCGCGCTTTGAGGCCCAGTCCCAGGCGCAGCGTCGCGGTGAAGCCATAGGCGGCAAACGCGCGCTCGGTGCCGTGGCGGATCAGCGCGATCGCCGCCGCGTCGAGCGGCGCGTCGTCCTGAAGGCGGCGCCAGGCCGCGAGCTCGGGGCCGGTGTCGAGCGCATCGAGGGCGACCGCGACCGCGGGCGGCGGGGGCGGGGTCGGCGCGCGGTCCGGCGGCACCTTGATCACCTCGGTGTCCTCAACCCCTTCGAGCAGCGCGATCGCGCCCACCGCGTTGTCGAAGTCGCCTTTCCAGAGCGACTCGGGGCGTCCGGCGACCAGGGGATCGATGCCGATGCGCACCACCGGCCGGTCTTCGGCCGGCAGCCGCACCTGAATCCCGCGCAGCACCGCGAGGCTGGCCAGGTCGACGGCGTCGAGGCGGGGGAGCACGATCCGTTGGCCGGCGCAGAGCGGCGCCAGCGCGGCGACCCACGCCTGGAGGAGCGGGGCCATGACCATGCCGTTATGGGCCATGAAGCCGAGCGGCTGCGCTTCGAGCTCGGCCTGGGCCTGCCGCTCGTCCGGCGTCAGCCGCGCCGAGAGCCCTTCGAGGCAAATGGCCAGGAGGATGCGCACGGGATGCACCGCGGCCTCGATGTCGGCGCCCTGCGCGCGCAGCCCGGCCAGCAGGGTTCGAACGCCCCCCCAGGCGGGCAGCACGAGGGGATTGGTCTCGACGCGAAGCGCGGTGGGGTCGGTGAGCAGCGGGTGCTCGGCGAGGGCGTCGGCGGGGCCGTAGATCAGCTGGTACATGGGCGCCCACAAACACAAACGGCGCTCCGAAGAGCGCCGTCGCGTAGTCTCAGAGAGACGATCAACCGGCGTAGCGGCTGTAGAGACCGACGATGTACTCGCTGCGGTCGGTGCGACCGTAAGCCGACGAGAGGTCGACGTAGAAGCCGGCGTCGTAGTCGGTGAGGTAGCTGACCGCGCCGCCGACGATGCCCTTCATGCGGCTGTTGCTGAGGGCGGCGACCTTGGTGGCGCCGGTGGAACGAACGGCTTCCGAGTTGAGGCGAGCGAGCTTCATCTGGTTCTCCTGAGGGGGTGGACGGCGAGATGCACGTCGACGGGGTTGAATCGGGGGGAAATTAGCGAAGGGCCTGCCCCGCTGCAAGTGGGGTTCGCCCGGAGGGCTGGGGATTCTTGTCAGTCCTCGCCCCTTTTCGATTCTTCTCCCGCCTCGCCCAGCGCGCGCGCCGTGCTGCGCACGGGTCGCAAGAGAAACCAGCCCAGCCGCTCGCGGCGCCCGACCAGCTCCGCGGTCAGGGTCATGCCCGGGCGCAGGGACGTGGTCTGCCAACGCCCCTCGGGCCGCGGCGCGATGCGGACCCGGAAGCCGACCGGCTGATCGGCCGCGAGGGCCCGGGTGCTGTCAGGCGCGATGAAGGCCACCTCGCCGCCGAGCGCGCCGTAGTCGGCGTAGGGGAAGGCGTCGAGCTTGAGGCGGGCGTGTTGACCGGCGTGCACCTCGGCGATGCGGGCGGCGGGGATCAGCACCTCGACTTCGAGCGGCCCACCCGTCGGCACCACCTGACCGAGCACGGCGCCGGCTTCGACCACCTCGCCCGGACTGCGCACCGTCAGCGCGTGAACGACCCCGGCGATCGGCGCCCGGATCGTCGCGCGCCGCAGCGCCTCGTCGGCGT
>JAGQJJ010000820.1 GCA_020430675.1 Myxococcales bacterium | reverse complement strand
CGAATTTGTAGAGCGTCTGCCCCAGGCCGGCCAGGGCGCAGAGCACTTGATACTCCTGCTTGCGCGGCGCGACCTGGGTGGTCACCGGGAAGGCTTCGAGGCCCAGATGCGCCATCGCGATGGCTTCGAGGCCCGCGGGGGTCTGACCCGTGCCTTCGAGCAGTTGCGCATACGAGGCCGACGTGCCGGTGGCGCCCTTGAAGCCCTTGCCGCGCAGGGTGGCCCGCAGGTGGTGCAGGGCGAGGCGGTCTTCGAGCACGTCCTGGCCGGTCTGCGCGAGGCGGTAGCCGATGGTGGTGGGCTCGGCCGGCTGCAGGTGGGTGAAGGCCATCGTCGGCGCGTCGGCCAGGGCCTCGATGCGCTCGGCGAGCGTGGCCGCGAGGTCGTCGAGGCGCGCGAGCAGCAGGTCGAGCGACTCTCGCAGACGCAGCGCGTCCGCGTTGTCCTGCACGTCCATCGACGTGGCGCCCAGGTGCAGGATGCGGCCGCCGACCGGGCATTGCTCGGCGAAGGTGCGGATCTCGGCCATCAGATCGTGGCGGATCTCGGCTTCGATGGCTTCGGCGCGAGCGAGATCGATGACATCGGCGTGGGCCTGCAGATCGGCGAGCTGCGCGGCGGTCACGAGCCCCGCTTCGTGCTGCGCGGCGGCGAGCGCGATCCAGACGCGACGCCATTGGCGGCGCTGGTGCTTCATGCTCCAAAGCGCGCGCATCTCGGGCGAGCCGTAGCGCCACGTGAAGGGAGAAATCCAGGTCTCGTGATCGAAGCTCATCGGCTGGATTCTCCTTCGATATCAAGATGATCGACCACGATCAGCGCGTCGCGCTCCGGGCCCACCGAGACGTAGCGGATGGGCGCGCCGGCCAGCTCGGAGAGCCGGCGCAGATAAGCGCGGGCGGCGGCGGGCAGGGCACTCCAGGTGCGCGCCTCGCGCGTCGAGGTGCGCCAGCCGGGCCAGGTCTCGTAGATGGGTTCGACGCGGGCCAGATCGTCGGCGTCGGGCATGAAATCGAGGACTTTGCCATCGAGGCGATAGCCCACGCAGATGGGGATGACATCGAAGGCATCGAGCACATCGACCTTGGTGACGGCGAGGCCGGTGAAGCCATTGAGCCATGAGGCATAGCCGATGGCGACGCCATCGAACCAGCCGCAGCGGCGCGGGCGGCCGGTGGTGGCACCATACTCGGCGCCCAACGCGCGCAGGCGGTCGCCCTCGGCGTCGCGCAGCTCGACGGGGAAGGGACCGCCGCCGACCGCGGTGGTGTAGACCTTGACCACACCCAGTACCTCGTCGAGCGCCTGGGGCGGCACGCCGGCACCCAGGCAGGCCCCGGCGGCGGTGGGGCTCGACGAGGTGACGAAGGGGTAGGTGCCCCAGTCGAGGTCGCGCATCACGCCGAGCTGGCCTTCGAGCAGCACGCGGTCGCCGTTTTGCACCGCAGTGCGCACGCGGGGCAGCGTGTCGACGATGCGGGGGCCCAACGCGGCGGCCCATTCAGCGCACAGGCCGCGCAGGGTTTCGGCGTCGAGCGGCATGCGGTCATGCTCGACAAGCTGGCGGTTGCGCTCGGCGAGCAGGGCGTCGAGGCGCTCGGCGAGGCGCGCGGGGCGCAGCAGATCGCCCAGGCGCAGGCCCGTGCGGGCGGCCTTGTCGGCGTAGGCGGGGCCGATGCCACGGCGCGTCGTTCCGATGCGCTCGCCCTCGGCGCGGGCGTCTTCGGCCAGGCCATCCAAAGCGCGGTGAATGGGCAGCAGCAGGTGCGCGCGGCGTTCGAGCCACAGATTGTCGACCGAGACGCCGGCGTGGGTCAGTGCCGCCATTTCATCGAGCAATTGCGCGGGGTTGACGACGGTGCCGGCGCCGATGATGCAGGCGGTTTGCGGGTTGAAGATGCCCGAGGGCACCAGGTGCAGGGCAAAGCGGCCGAAGCCATTGACCACCGTGTGGCCGGCGTTGTCGCCGCCTTGAAAGCGGACGACCACGTCGGCCCGCTGGGCCAGCGCGTCGACCACCCGCCCCTTGCCCTCATCGCCCCATTGGGCGCCGACGATGGCGGTGACGGTCATGGAGCCTCCGGTTCAGTCTTGGCGGGCGTGGCGGACGCCGGCGGTGAAGAGTGCGAGGCCGAGGCGGCCGCCCAGACGCTGCGGGTGCTGGGCGGCGCGCAGGTGGTCCTCGGGATGCGGCATGAGGCCCATCACATTGCCCGCCGGGTTGCAGAGCGCGGCGATGTCGTTTGCCGATCCGTTCGGGTTCGCGGGCCACGCCGCCGGGCCGCCATCGGCCTGCACATAGCGCAGGGCGACCTGGCCGGCCGCTTCCAGGCCAGCGAGCGCGTCGGCGTCGCGTGGCACGACGCGGCCTTCGCCATGGGCGACGGGGCAGTCGATCAGCTCGGTGAGGCCGCGGGTGAAGAGGCTGCGGCTGTTGCGGACCGGCGCCAGGGTCACCCAGCGGCACTCAAACTGGCCCGAGGCGTTGTGGGTGAGCGTCGCGGGGCGGCGCTTCGACCAGACGCCCGCTTCGTCGGCGCCGGGGATCAGGCCCGCTTTGACCAACGCCTGGAAGCCGTTGCAGATGCCCAGCACCGGGCGGCCGGCGGCGGCCAGATGCAGCGCAAAGCCGCCCTCATAGGTGCAGCCGTCGAGGCATTCGCCGGTGGCCAGCGCAGCGACGGCGAGCTGGTTGTCGACCTGG
>JAGQJJ010000819.1 GCA_020430675.1 Myxococcales bacterium | reverse complement strand
ACGGGCGGCAACGGCGGCGAGCACGTCAGTGACTATTCGGATGCGGGCGACGGCGGCGATGGCGGCGATGGCGGTACCGGCGGCCAGGGCGGCGGCGGCGATCAGGGCGGCGGCGACTCCGGCCCCGGGCCTGGCGGAGACTTCGAGGACGACCCGATCCCGTTCTGACCCGCGCTCAGGGCCAGCTGGGCGCGGTCGCGGCCGGCGCGTCCTGCACGGCCTCTTCGTTCACCAAGACCCAATCGTCGTGGCGCAGATGCCAGGTCTGTCGCCATACCGCGCTGTGCACCGTCATGTCGGGCAGCCGATACCAGCTCATCGAGACGAGCGCGCGCGCCTCTTGGGTGGGTTTTTCGCCCGGTTTGGCTTCGAGCGCGCCCTGGTCGACCCGCACGATCTGCACATCGGTCATGCGCAGATTCGATGAGCCACTGACCCGCGCCTGCAACCAGTCGGCGCGCTTCTCGGCCTCGACGTAACGCGAGGCGGCATCGAACGCGCCCCAGCGCAGGCTCTGGTTGAAGCCGCGCACCGAGTCGCGCAACAGGGCGCCGCGATCGCGGCCGCCGCACGCGGCGAGGCCCGCCCAGAGCGCCAGCACGAGCAGCCATCGACTCATCGCCTCACCCCTTGCGCCGACGGCGCAGCACGCGCATCAACCGCGCGCGATCCTCGACGCCGAACTCGCGGGTGACCACCAGCAGCGCCAGGAAGGCCAGCCCCACCGCGGCGGCCACGCCCAACGAGGTCACCTTGCCCAGCGGGGGCAGAAACCGTCCGCCCGTGACCAGCACCGCGCCGATGGCCAGCACGCGCAGCGCCGTGCCCCAGGGCACCGGTGGCCCGTACCGCTGCCACAACAGCGCGCCGCCGACCAGCATGCCCACCGCAAACGCGATCAGCGTGCACTGCCCGGTGCGCGTCAGCAGCGCCGTCGCGGAGTCGGCCCCGGGCAGCACCAGCGCGTACAGTCCGGCCGCCAGCCCGATGGTCAACACCCCGATGAGCAGCGCCGAGCCCGCGCGCCCGGACGACATTAGCAACGTATTGATCACATTGAACAAACTGAAACAGAAATAGGCGGGCGCCAACCAGGCCAGCGCCAGCGCGCCGTCCGAAAAGGCCGCCGGCAACAGTCCGAAGATCGCCTGCGGCACCGCGACCAACACCACCGCCGCCGCGCCGACCAGGATCATCGAGTAGCGCAGCGTCTGCCGGATATAGAGCCGCGTTCGGTCGCGGTCGTCGGCGAAGGTGGCCTCGCTGACCATTGGGAAGACGACAAACGTGATGGCGATCGTCGCCTGCCACGGCACGCGGCTGATGTTCAGCGCCAGCCCATAGATGCCGAGCAGCCCGTCGGCCGCGCCCTCGACGGCGCGGGCGTGCAGCCAGTCGCCAAGATGCCCGCCGGGCAGCCAGCCCGCCGCCTGACTGTACATCTCGACGGCCAGCGGCTTGAGCATCAACACATCGAGCTTGAAGATGAAGTTGAAGACCAGGGTGTAGAGCATGACCTGGGCGGCAAAAGCGTAAAGCCGCCGGTCGGTCGGCCCGTCGGCGAGCCCCCGCCCCACGCGCCACGCGGCCAGGCACATGATGATGAACGCCGCGGCCGCAAAGCCGAAGAAGGCGCCGATGACCCCCAGCCCCAGCACCGCGAGGCCCAGCACCAGCGTCGCCTTGAGCGAGGTGAAGGTGATGTCGAAGAGGGCCTGCCGCAAGAACTGCTTGCGGCCATTGAGCGTGCCGATGAAGACCGTGTAGACGCCGTAACAGAACAGGATGAGCCCGGCGGCGCGATAGCCGTCGACCAGCCCCGGGTTGTGGCGCGACTCGGCGATCCAGGGCGAGGCCAGCACAAAGCCGCCGCCGACCAGCCCGCCCACGATCAGCATCATGGTGCGCGCCTGCCGCACGATGCCGCCCGGCGCGTTGGGGTACTCGCTGACAAAGCGCGCCACCGACTGCATCACGCCGGTGATCATCACCATGCTGAGGATGCTCAGCGTATTGTTGATGTCGATGAACTGCCCGTACAGGGCGCGGCCGTCGCCGGTGCCGCCCGACAGGCGGGCGCTGCCGAAGATGTACGGCAGCCCGAAGTTGATCAGCGCGCCGCCGACCATGAACCACAGCTTGGCCGCGGTGATGACCAGGAATCCGCGGCCGGCGGTGGCGGCGTCGTCTCGGGGCGTCGGGTCGGACATGGGCTTCCCGCGGCGGTGGTCTCGGCGGACCATACGGGACGGCCGGGCGCTCTGGCAAGAGGTAGGATGATGTGCGTGTTGCATCATGTCGCGCGCGCTCGCATGCTCGCCCGATGCGCCCCGTTCTGCCGCTCGCGTTCTGCGCCCTCGCCACCGCCTGCGCCCTGCCCGACACGCCGCCCATCGGGCCCTGGGGCGTGCGCACGCTGCCGGCGGGCGACCATAACTGGCAGGTGCGCTGGCAGGGCGAAGGATCAGCTCAGGTCGACGGCCGCCCGATGACCGCTGCGGGCGCATTGACCCTCGATGGCCGCCGCGCCCACCAAGTCGCAATCGGCGATCTCCGCTTCACGGTGCCCGCGCGTCCTCAAGAGTGCGCGCCGCTGCGCTTCCTCGTGCTCAGCGATGGCCGCGCCGCGGTCGACCACCTCGGCCCCTCGGCCTACTGGCCCGGCCTGCTCGCCGAGGGCCTGGCCCGCGAGCCCGCGTTCATCC
>JAGQJJ010000818.1 GCA_020430675.1 Myxococcales bacterium | reverse complement strand
CGCGACCTGGTCGAAGAGCGCCTCGCTGCGTTCATGGCCAATGTCGAGGCAGCGGGCCACGCAAAGGGCTGAGCCTTGGATGGCTGGCTCGCCGTGGTGGGCTTCATCGCATTGATCGGCGGGATCGGCGCCTGGTTTGCCGCCCATGTCCGTCGCTCACGCCTCGTGCTGACCGACGTGGCGCGCAGCCTGGGCGCCACGCTGGTACCTGGCGGCGTCACCGGCCGCCCGAAGGTCTGGCGCGCCGAAGACGGCCTCTCGCTGACCCTGGGGCCGGTCATCGACGCCAACGGCAGCCGCATCACCTCGGTCTTTCGCCTCGTCGTGACCTCTGAGCAGCTGCCACTCGACCTTGAGATCGAAGTCGCCAACCTGAGCACCGCGCTCAAGCGGGCGATCTACGGCGCCGACATTCAGCTTGGCGTGCCCGCGATCGACGCCGCGCTGGCCATCCGCACCGAGAACGAACTCGACGCCGTCGCCCGCCTGCACGCCCCGGCGCGTGAAGCCGCGCTGGCTGCGACCCGCATCGGCGCGATCTTCCAGGGCGGCGAATGGCGCTGTGATCTGACCGACATCGCACCCAACGCCGAGACGATCGTGGCCCGCGCCAACCTGCTCTGGGAGGCCGCGCGCACGCTCGCGGCCCGCGGACCGATCGCCGACCGCCTCTTGGCCAGCGTGCGCAGCGATCCGTCCCCCGGGTATCGCCGCCGAAGCCTCGAACTGATGGTCCGCCATCACCTCGCCACCGCCCCGCAGGCGATCCAGATCGCGCTCGAAGACCCCGATGTCAGCGTGGCGCTGCGCGCCGCGGTGCACGCGGGCGCCGACGGCGTGGCGGTGCTGCACCGCATCGTGCGCCAGCCGGGCCCCGAAGACGTGCGCGTCGAGGCGCTTGAGCACCTCAGCGCGGCCGCCGACTCGCCCGACCTGCGGGCCACGCTCGACGCGCTGGTCAACCGCAGCCCGCGCCGCCTGCGTTGCGCGGCGCTGCGGCTGATGGTGCGCATCGGCTACGGCCCGATCGCGCGGTTGTCACGGCTGGTGGGCGATGGCGACGCCGAGGTGCGGGCCCATGCCGCGGGCGCGCTGCGGCACGCCGGCCCGCCCCCGCAGCCCCCCCTGCTCACCTTGCTGGCCGACAAGGACGAGGCCGTCGCCGCGGCGGCGGCTCGCTCGCTTGGGCTCATCGCCGATGCGGACCAGGTCGGCACCCTGCTCGCCCGCGCCGAAGGACTCTTCACCAGCGGCGATCTCAAGCAGGCCGTGCGCCAGGCCGTCGCCACGATCCAGGCTCGCTACGGCGGCCCCGAGGCCGCGGGCCGGCTCGCGCTCGCCGAACGACCGCCCCCCGACGCCGGCCACCTGACGCTGACCGACGACGGTCGCCTGAGCCGCGCCGAGCCGCTCGAATCGGAATAGCCCCCCGAGGCATCGGCCTATCGGTCGTCGCCGACCGGCGCTACCATGCGCACGCCCCCGCCCACCAGGAGCGCCTCATGGCCCCGGAAGTCCGCCCCATTCGCAAGGTGCTCGCCGCCAACCGCGGTGAGATCGCCATCCGCATCTTTCGCGCCTGCACCGAGCTCGGAATGCGCACGGTGGCCATCTACAGCTACGAAGACCTGCTCTCGATCCACCGCTACAAGGCCGATGAAGCCTTCCAGATCGGCCAGCCCGGCGACGCGGTGCGCGCCTACCTCGACGGCGAGGCCATCATCGCGCTCGCCAAGCGCCGCGGCGTCGACGCCATTCATCCCGGCTATGGATTCTTGAGTGAAAACGCGCAGTTCGCCCGCCGCTGCGCCGAAGAGGGCCTCATCTTTGTCGGCCCGTCGCCCGAGGTGCTCGACCAGATGGGCGACAAGACCTCGGCCCGCAAGATCGCGATCGCCGCCGGCGTGCCGGTCATCCCCGGCACCGACGCGCCGGTTGACACGCCCGACGCCGCCCGCGCGTTTGGGGCCGAGCACGGCTATCCGATCATCCTCAAGGCCGCCTTTGGCGGCGGCGGTCGCGGCATGCGCGTGGTGCGCAGCGAAGACGCGCTCGACGAGGCCTTCGCCCGCGCCCACAGCGAAGCCAAGGCCGCGTTCGGGCGCGGCGAGCTGTTCTGCGAGCGCTTCATCGAGCAGCCCAAGCACATCGAGATCCAGCTCCTCGCCGACCACACCGGCAACTGCGTGCACCTCTACGAGCGCGACTGTTCGGTGCAGCGCCGCCACCAGAAGGTCATCGAGGTCGCGCCCGCCGTCGCGCTCGGCGACGCCCTGCGCCACGAGCTCTACGACGCCGCCCTGCGCATCGCCCAGCGCTGCGGCTACGTGAACGCCGGCACCGTCGAGTTCCTGGTCGATCCCGAAGGCCGCTACTCCTTCATCGAGGTCAACCCGCGCCTTCAGGTCGAGCACACCGTCACCGAGATGATCACCGGCCGCGATCTGGTGCAGGCCCAGCTGCGCATCGCCGAAGGCCGGCGCCTCAGCGACCCCCTCATCGGCATCGCCAACCAGGCCGCGGTGACGCACTCCGGATGCGCGATCCAGTGCCGCATCACCACCGAAGACCCGCAGCGCGGCTTCATGCCCGACACCGGCAAGATCATGGCCTATCGCTCGGCCGCTGGCTTCGGCATCCGCCTCGACGCCGGCACCGGCGGCGCGGGCTCGGTGATCACCGCCGACTTCGACAGCATGATCGTCAA
>JAGQJJ010000817.1 GCA_020430675.1 Myxococcales bacterium | reverse complement strand
TGCGGGTCATCAACGGCACGCCCGAGCCCTTGCAGTTCGTCTGGCTCGACTTCGGCTGCAACGCGGTCGCCGGCGAGCCCATCCCCGCCGGCCAGACGGTCACCATCAACACCCGCGAGGGCTATCAGTGGCGCGTCGTCAACCCGGCGACCGAAGAGATCGTCTGGACCGACCGCCTCGACGCCACCAACCCGCGGGTGGTCGAGCTGGGCATCTGTCAGAACGCCGAGCCGGTCACCGTCGACGTCAACCAGAGCGGTGGCCGCTTCGATTACTCGACCGTCGATCGCCAGAACTTCTACACCGCGAGCTGCGCAGCCAACGCCACCGGCGGCGAGGTCGTCTACCGCATCGCGGTCGACGAGCCCTCGATCATCACCGCCGAGGTCATCACCGCCGACTACGACACGTCGCTCTTCCTGCGCAGCGCGTGCGATGACCAGAACAGCGAGATCGTCTGCAATGACGACTTCAATGGCCTGCTCTCCCGCCTCTCGCAGTCGGTGCCCGCCGGCGTCTACTACCTGTACGTCGACGGCTTCGGCAACAGCAGCGGCACCGGCGTGCTCGACATCGTCGTCGAACCCGACAACGACACGCCGCGCCAGATCGCCCGCGTCGACGTGCCCTTCGGCCAGCTCCAGGCGACCAACGACCACTTCCTGGCCACCTTCTACGCGCCGATCGACATCGACACCTACGACGCCGGCGGCGGCGACCTGCGGGCGGCCGCGGTCTACGATCGCAGCGTGCTCGACTTCTTCGAGTCGGTCGTGGGCCTCGACGAAGCCTCGTTTGTCGACTGGTTCGACCAGAGCGTGCAGGGCGGCCTGGGCGTCGTCTCGATCGACAGCCTCTTCAACGGCGAGGGCTACTCGTTCACCGGCGTCGCCATCGACGGCGCGGTGCTCGACCCGCAGGAGCTAAGCCTGGGTCTCGACGAAGCCGCCCAGCAGGATGAGATCGCCGCCCGCCTCGCCGACGGCTGGCACCCGACGCGGTGCTCGGTGCTGATGGAGCCCGCGGTGCGCTACGACTGCCTGTGGGCGCAGAGCGACGTTGGCCCCTGGGTCGCCCAAGGCGGCCTCACCCCGCTGGCCTACGCCGCGTTCTACGGCCAGGCGACCGCTGGCGGGCTGGGGCTGCGCGACCTCTCGGTCTCGTTTGACCCGCAGAACGGTGTGCTCCTGCACGCCATCTTCGACGCCGCCGCGGCCGGCGACGTGGCTGCGGTCAACAGCCTCAGCGCCGAAGACCTGCTCACCGAGCACGCCACCCGCCACCTGGTGCAAGAGCGCGCCCTGCGCTGGATTCGCGGCTACTTCATGGGCGAGGGCGTCAGCTTCGATGCCCTGTGGGGTGAAGCCCCGGCGCCACCCGCTCAGTAACCGCTGGCGCCGGTTGACCTGCGCCGTGCGGGGCGGCAGGATCGGGCCGCACGACGCGGGAGACGCAGATGCAGCCCAACGGAGTCACCGTCTTCAAATGGCCGCACAAGGCCGTGCCCGAGGCCGACACGGTCGCCGCCGAGATGACGCGCTTCGGCTTTCGCTCCTATGACCTGCAGACGGTGCCCGGCTGGTTCGAGCGCAGCCGGCACAGCCACGACGAAGAAGAGATTCGGGGCGCGGTGAAGGGTGTCATCACCTTTCACTTCGACGGCGGCCCGGTGACCCTCGAAGCGGGCGACATCCTCATCATCCCCGCGGGCGTCGCCCACGAGGTGCGCACCCATAACCCCCATCCGTTCACCGCCTTCAAGGGCTCGCGCAGCGGCGTGCGGCACGTCACCGAGCACGGCGACGCCAAGGGCAGCGTCGAGCATCTCGCCAAACGCGCGGAGGGCGGCTCGTGACGGTCATCGCGCTCGACCTCGACGGCACCCTCGAAGACAGCCGCCGCGACCTCATCGGCGTGGTGCAGCGCCATCGTCGGCGCCTCAAGCTGCCCGCCTGCCCCGACGCCATCTTTCGCACCCACGTCATCCGCGGCATGGACCATCTGTACGACGCCTGCTTCGGCGAGCACCTCGCCGGCGCGGGCCCGCGCGACGCGCGCCGCGAGGCCCTGCGCATCGCGTTTGAGGCCGACTACGCCGCCCACATCATCGACACCACGCGGCTCTACGACGGCATCGCCGACGCGCTGCCGCGGCTGGCGGCGATCGGCCGCCTCGCCGTCGTCACCAACAAACCCGAAGCGCTCTCACATCAGTTGCTGACCGCGCTCGGCGTCCGCCATCACTTCGCCGCGGTCATCGGCGGCGACTCGGTGGCGCACGAGAAGCCCGATCCTTTGCCGCTGGCCGAAGCGGTCAAACGCTGCGGCGGCGGCCCGGCCATCATGATCGGCGACAGCCCCGGCGACATGCTCTGCGGCCGGGCCTACGGCGCGCCCACCGTCTGGTGCGCGTGGGGCTATTACCCCGAGCCCCCGGGCCACGCCGACCGGATCGCCGGCCACCCCATCGAGCTCGCGCCCGCGGTGCTCGCGCTGCAACGCCTGGTCGACTGACCGCGCCGTCGTCCCCACCTGGGGTCAACAAACCCCATCTGGGGTCAGCCGACCCGGGCTCAAGTACCCAGAAAATCTCGCCACCCCAAGCATTTCAGCCGCATCATCGCTTGATGAGTCGGCCCGCGAATTGCTAGATCAAGAGACATGCGACGCATTTTCCTCCTGATGCTCATCGCCGCTCCGTTCTGGGCCTG
>JAGQJJ010000081.1 GCA_020430675.1 Myxococcales bacterium | reverse complement strand
CGCCCCGGCCGCCGCCGCGCCCGCCGCGCCGGAAGGTCAGGCCGCCGCGCCCGCCGCCGCCGCGACCGAGTGGCAGGTGGTGCACGCCACGGTCGATCACTCCATCGCCCGCACCTTCAGCGATGCCCTCGGCGATGACGGCCCCGCGGTCTCGGCCGAGTACGCGCGCCTCTTCGTGTGGGATGTCGACATGCAGCGCGATCTGCTCAAGGGCGACGCGATCGCGGTCATCTGGCGCAAGGTCGGTGAGGACTACCAGATCGCCGCCGCCACCCTCACCTCGGGCAAGAAGGGCGAGCTGCGCGCCTATCGCTTCCAGGCACCGGGCGATGTCCACCCGAGCTTCTGGCGCGCCGATGGCACCGAGGTGCCCTTCCGTCTGGTCGACGGCCCGCTCGAGAGCTACGAGCAGGTCACCAGCCTGCTCAAAGACCGCCCGACGCATAAAGGCATGGACTTCAAGACCCCGGTCGGCACGCCCATTCACGCCCCGCGCGCCGGCCGCGTCGACAAGACCAACTGGAACTGGCAGTTCAACGGCAACAGCGTCGAGCTGCACCTCGACGACGGGGTGGTCGCCAAGTTCCTCCATATGTCGGCCAATCATGTGAAGCCCGGCGACCATGTCACCAAGGGCCAGGTCATCGGACTGACGGGCAATACCGGCCGCAGCACCGCGCCGCACCTTCACTATCAGCTGGAGCGCGGCGACCGCATCCTCGATCCGCTGGAGTACCACCAGACGGTGCGGCGCAAGATGCCCGCGGCGGCGATGGCCGACTTCACCCGCGAGGTGCAGCGCCTCGACGGCCTCTTCGCCGCCGCCCCGGTCAAGGCCGAACCGTGACCTCCTCGACCGCCGCCGCCGCGACCTCTTCGGTGGAGAACGGCAAGGCGGTCGGCTGATTGCGCAGCCAGCGCTGGAGCAGGTCGTCGTAATGCGGTGAGTCGCGGAAGTGCCGCTGGCCGCCGGGCAGCTCGACGGTGCAGCGCACGCCGCTCGCTTCGCCGGCGCAGACCAGCCGCGTCGAGGGGCCGCCGCGGGTGCCATAATCATCTTCGCTGTCGTTGGTGGCGTTCGAGACGTCGACGGTATGCCATCCGCCGCGGCGCGGGAACGGGCCGTTGTTGTAGGTGGCGAGCCCGGCGGCGTCGAACAGGTCGGCGCGCAGCGTCTGGGTGTGCAGCCGCCCCCAGCGCCAGCCATCGGGATCGGCGCCCAGTTCGCCCGCCAGCCAGGCCGCCGCGCTCTGCACGGCGGCCTGGATGCCTTCCTCGCGCGTCTCGACGGCGGGCGTGTTGATGTCATCCCAATAGACATCGCCAGCGGTGAAGGTGTCGGGCATGACCAGCGCGCGCACCAGGCGCTCGTTGCCGGCGTAGCGAGAGGGATCGCCACCGGTGGCGGCCTCGGCGTAGTCATCGGCAAACGCGGCGCGGCGCAGGCGCGGCAACAGCACATGGAACGCGGTGCAGCCGATCGACGCCGCCGCTTCCGTGCCGCTGGCCGGCGGCGCGTCCATCGCGATGCCATCGAGCCCGGTCGGGCAGCTCAGGTCCCAGGCCCGCAAGGCATCGACCAGGGCCCCGGCCTCGGGCGAGAGCGCCGCGCCGTCGACCGCCGCCAGGATCACCGGCAGCGTGCGCTCGGCGAGCAGGCTGTGCACGTCGGCCTGGATGCTGGTCATGCTGGCCATGTCATGGTCGTCGCGCTCGACGATGCGCTCGACGATGCGCTCATGCCGATAGCCGATGGTCACGAAGCCTTGGATGGCTTCGACGCCGTCATTGGTGGGATCGCCGTCGGCGTGGGCCCCGGTCATGTCATTGTTGGCGGTGGCGATATAGCCCTGGGGCGGGTCGAAGGCCTGCGGCAGATCTTCATAAGGGATGGGCGCGCCCCACTCGGCGCTGCCATCGCCGGGCAAAGGCATCCACGGCGCCAGGTCGAGCGAGGCCCAGGGCCGCTTGGGCAGGCGGTTGTAGGGGAACCAGCCGATATGGCCGCCGCGGTCGATGACCACGAAGTTCTGCCCGGCGCTGGTCACATAGCGCACGGCGTCGCGGGCCTCTTCGACGGTGCTGGCCTCGGCGAGCCCGCGGATGAAGTCGAGGTCGGTGTCCATGTCCTGCATCGTCCAGCGCAGCGAGAGCGCGGTGCCGGCGGCGCGGTCGATGCCAAGCACCGGCCCGTGATGCGGCACGTAGAGGAAGCTCTCGGTCAGCGCCGGGCCATCGGCCTGCCCGAAGGTGAACTCGCGCGAGACAAACGGCACCGGCTGGCCGTTGAACATGACCCCCTCGCCGTCGGGCGTGAGCGTCTCGACGTAGACGTCCGACATGTCGAAATAGGTCGTGGTCACGCCCCAGGCGATGTCTTCGTTCTGGCCGAACAGGATGCCCGGCAGCCCGGGGAAGGACTGGCCGGCGATGTGGATGCGGCCGGTGCCCTGCGACTTCGCGTCGAGGTTGACGGTGTAGAAGAGGGTGGGGTTGGGCAGCGCCAGATGCGGGTCATTGGCCAGCAGCGGCACCCCGTTGGCAAAGTCAGGCCCCACCACCCAGTTGTTCGAACCGCCGCGGCTGCCGGGCAGGCGGCCGCCGCGCGCGACACGATCGAGCAGGGCCGCCACCGGGCGCAGCCGATCCTGGGCGCGGGCCAGGGCGCTGGCGTCGGCGCGCGAGAGGCGCTTCATCTGCGGCAGGATGGTGCTCGTCGATGCCGGCCAGGGCGCGGTCAGGTCGAAGGCGCGCTCGGGTGAAGGCTGGGTCGCGGCGATGCGGCCGGCGAGGATCTCGGCGCCCGAGTCATCGGTCAGGCTGGCCGCCAGCGGCAGCACGCAGGCGACGGTGTCGAGCGCCGTCCACTCGGTTTGCAGCACGACGTCCTTGGCGATGAGCTGAAAGTCGTACTCCTCGCTCAGCCGCGCCCCGTTGCGCCCGGCGCGCAGGTCGTCGAGCCAGGCGTTGACGCCGCGCACATAGGCGTCGATGAGGGCCCGCGACTCGGGCGTGGACGTGGCGAGGATGCGCTCTTCGATGCGCCCGCCGTCCCGCGTGGCCACCAGGTGACGCTGCTCGCGGTCGGTGTCGAGCGTGACGCCGCCCATCACGATCTCGGAGAGCCGGCCCTGAGCGAAGCGGCGGCGGATGTCCATCTGCAGGAAGCGATGGGCGGCGTGGTAGTAGCCCTCGACCGCGGCGCAGTCCGCGTCGGTCTGGCAGGTGGCGTGCAGGATGCCCGCCTCGTCGAAGCGCACGGTCACCGGCCCGTCGAGGCCAGGGATGTGCACGCCTTCGACCGACGGCGCCATGTCGACCGCTGCGTCGGGCCCGGCGTCGGATGCCGCGCTGTCGACGCTGGTGTCGGCCTCGCCCCGCGCCGCGTCGGTGGCGCCGTCATTGGATTCGTCGTCGTCACAAGCGCAAAAGCCGGCGGCAACGAACGAGACTAAAACTCGGCGCCAGGTGGAGCACCACGGAATTAGCATGCTCGCTCCTCGGTGGGCGCCCCTCATGCGCCCGGTCAGTCCGCGTCCGTCTCCCTCGGCTGCGGCGCCGCGTCGGCCTTGTTGTCGTCGGCCTTGCTGTCGTCATCATCGTCAAACGCCGACTTGTAGGCCGCGGAGTTCATCAGATCGCCGACCGACTTGCCCTGGGGCGCCGCGTCGGCTTGGTCGTCTTCATCATCGTCGCCATCATCGTCTGCGTCGTCGCCCATCGCGGCCTTGTAGGCGTCGGAGTTCATCAAGTCGCCCAGGCCCTTGGCCTCGTCGGCTTCGGGTTCGTCGCCCTCGGGCTCGTCGGCGGCCGGCTCGCCTGCCGTGCGGCAGATGTCGCCTTCGGGGAAGGCCACCGCGACGGGCTTGCCATCGAGCAGCCGCACGGGTCCCAAGGCCACGGTGGGCACATAGGTCACGATCAGCACCGCCACCAGCAGAATGCCGGTGAAAGGCACGACCGAGGCGATCACACGACCCAAAGGCTTTTCGAAGATCGACGAGCTGACAAACAGGTTCAGCCCCATCGGCGGGGTCAGATAACCCAGCTCGAGGTTCACGATGAAGACGATGCCCAGGTGCACCGGGTCGACCCCGCAGAGCGCGGCCATCGGCGCCAGCAGCGGCACCAGGATCATGATGGCGCTCATGATGTCCATCACGCAGCCGACCAGCAGCAGGAAGCCGTTGAGCACCAGGAGGAAGGTGAACGGCGTCAACGACTGGCTGGTGAGCCACTCGGCGGCGCGGTCGGGGATGGCCAGGTCAGCGAGCAGCGCGTTGAGGCCCACGGCCATGGCAAAGATGACCAGCAGGCTGCCCATCAGCACCGCCGACTCGGCGACCACGCCGGGCACGTCTTCCAGCTTGAGCTGCCGGTGAATGAACAGCTCGACCACCAGGCTGTAGACCACGCTCACCGCCGCCGCTTCGGTCGCGGTGAACAGGCCCGAGTAGATGCCGCCGAGGATGAGCACCGGCAGCATCAGCGACCAGAAGCCTTCGATGATCGACACCCGCACCGCGCCGAAGTCGGGCATGGTGAAGCGCTCGCCCTTGCGCAGCCCGGCGATCAGGCAGAACAGGCTCAGCAGGGCGCCGATCAGCAGGCCCGGACCCAGCCCGGCGAGGAACAGCTCCTCGACCTGGATGACATGATCACCGCTGGCGAAGATGGCGTAGACGATCATCGGGATGCTGGGCGGGATGAGGATGCCCAGCGTGCCGGCGCTGGTGACCAGACCCAGCGCAAAGCGCTCGGGGTAGCCGGCGGCGATGAGCGCGGGGTACATCACGCCGCCGATGGTGATGACGGTGACCGGGCTGCTGCCGCTGATCGCCGCGAAGAACATGCAGGCGACGACGGTGGCGATGCCCAGGCCGCCGGGCAGGCCGCCGAAGACCGCGCGGGCCACGCCGACGAGCCGGGTGGCGATGGCGCCGCGGCTCATCACCGCGCCCGAGAGCACAAAAAACGGGATCGCGAGCAGCGGCGGCTTGTCGGTCAGCTCACGCACGCTCTCCATCAAAGTGACTTCGAAGAACCCGCCCGCGTCGCCCCAGATGACGTCGCCGAGCGCGGTCATCGCGCCGATCAGCACAAAGAGCGGCACCGAGAGCGCGAGCAGGCCGGCAAAAACCGCGGTGAAGAGGCTGCCGTTCAATGGCTCACCTCGCGGTCGGGCACGCGCGGGTGCAGGAAGGCGTCGACGGTGCGGGCGCCGAAGCGCAGGCTCATCAGCCCGAAGGCCACCACCACCGCAAAGATGATCGTCCAGCCCGGGATGCCCGTCGCCGGCCGCGTCTCGCCGCTGATGTAGTCGCCCCGCGGCCCGAAGACGTGCTCGTAGGCCAGCAGGGTGATGTAGACGCAGAAGACCGTGGTCACCAGCAGCCCCAGGGCGCGGCTCCACGGGCGCAGACCGCGGGGAATGATGCGGGCGAAGGCGTCGACCTGGATGTGTTTGTCGGCGCGCGTTGCCATGCTGGCCCCGATGAACGCCAGCCAGGCGAGCAGGATCAGCGAGAGCTCCTGGCTCCAGATATATTGCGGCGGCAGCTTGAGGCAGAGCGAGACGCCGACGCCGCCGACCACGACCGAGAGCACGGCGCCGATCCACTCGCGCTTTTGCACCGCGTAGGCCAGATAACCGAGGCAGCCGGCGCCGAGGAGCACCGCGCAGACCAACCAGCTCTCGACGCGCACCACAAACTCGACAAAAGCGACGCAGCCGATCACCGAAGCGACGCCGGCCGCGGCCAGCGCAACTTTGCTGACCGGCCGCGCCTGTCGCCGCCGCGTCGCACGCAGCGCCCGAGATCAGTCATAGAACGCAAGCCCGACGAGCAGGACCAGCACGGCGATCTCGCGCAGCGTCTCGTACAGCGCGGTCGTCGGCTCGACGCCAAACCACGAGAGCACGCGCACCGCCTTCTCGGCGAGCTGGCTCTCGGGGCTGCCGAAAGCGCGGAAGACGATGTCGAGGAAGACGGTGGTGGTCATCACCAGCGCGATGACGGTCACCAGCCAGCGCTCGACGCGCGCGATCGCGGCATCGATCGCCGCGACGACGCCCGAGCCGCCCGCGGGCGGCGCCGCGTCGGACGCCGCGCCCGAGCTCACTTCTTGGCCTTCGCCGCCAGGATCATGTCGAGCAGCGCGCGGCCATCGTCGGAGGTGCTCTTGCGGAACTCATCCCAGACGCCGCGGGTTTGCTGTCGGAAGGCATCGCGCTCGGCCTCGGTCAGCTCATAGACCTCGACCTTGTTATCGCCCACCGAGAAGTTCTTGATGAGCAGCGGATCGAGCGCGCGCACGGCCTTGCGGCCCTTGTCCTGAAGCTCGGCGGCCGGCGCGAGCAGCGCCGCCTGCACATCGGCAGGCAGCCCGTCGAACCACGCCTTGTTCACCACCACCGCCGCCGGCTGATAGATGTGCCGCGACACCGAGAAGTAGGCGATCTGCTGGTTCCAGCCCGCCGCCTGGGTGAACAGCGGGGTATTGTCGAAGCCGAGCACCACGCCGGTCTGCAGCGCGCTCTGCACCTCGCCCACCGAGATGGGCACCGGGCTCGCGCCCAGCGCACGCCACGTCATCAGATGCACTTCATTCTCTTGCGAGCGCATCTTGACCTTGTCGAGATCGGCCGGCGTGCGAATGAAGCCCTTGGTGCTGCCAAATGAGCGATAGCCGTTCTCGGACCACATCAGCAGCTTGAACCCCTTGGCTTCGAGCAGCTTCTCGATGATGGGCCGCGCCGGGCCGTCGAGGATGCGATCCGCTTCGGTGTAGTCATCGAACAGGAACGGCAGCTCGAGCACCGACAGCTCGGGCACCAGCGTCGCCAGCGCGCCGGTCGACACGCCGGCACCTTGCAGGGTGCCCTTGAACACCTGCCGCACGCTGCTCTGCTCGTCGCCCTTGATGCCGTTGAGGAAGACGCGGACCTTGACCTTCTCGCCGACCGCGGCCGCGACCTTCTTCTTGTAGCGCGACAGCAGATCGGCCCACGGCGTGCGCGAGGGCGCGACGGTGGCCAGCTTGAACGAGATCTCGGTCTCGTCGGCCATCGCCGGCGCGCTGAGGCCCACGACCAGCGCACCGAGCAGCGCAAGACCGCTGATCAGGCGCGCCATCAGAAGTACTCCTCGATGTCTTCGAGCAGCTTCTTGGCCACCCGCTTGGAGTTGCGGTTCTCGGGCACCAGCTCGGGGATGACGTCGTCGGGGGTGTCGATGACCTCTTGAAGCAGCTTGCGGAACAGCGCCTCGTCCTGCGCCTTGGCCGCGTAGCTCTCGGCGAAGAGCACCTTGGTATCGAGGTAGTTCGGGTCGATGGCGACCGCCTTCTCGAAGTGCGCCTTCGAGGCCGGCAGGTCGCCGCCGGGGAACGGGATCTTGGTGCGATACACGCCGAAATACCGATGGGGCGCGCCGTGGAAGAACGTCTCGTCGAGGTCGAGCACATGCTGCATCGTGGCCGCGACGTCGTCCTTGTGGGCGAGGATGGTGGTGAAGCCATCGAGCAGCGCCCATTTGCCCAGGTTGGTCGAATGCCAGTAGAGGCCGGCGATGCCTTCCTTGCCGACCGTCTTCACCGCCGCCTGCCACTTCTCGCCGGCTTTGATCTTCTCGGCGAAGGCCGGGGTCTCGAGCTTGATCGCGCGCTCGGCGGCGACCAGGCCCTTCTCATAGGCGGCGAGCTGCGCCTCTTCGGGCTCATCGAGCCAGCGCAGGTGCACGTTGGCCATGAAGTAATAGGCATAGGCCAGCTTGAGCTGCACGTCGGCGCGGGTCGGATCGAGCGCCGCGGCGCCCTCCCAGGCGGCGATCGCCTCCTGCGCCTTGGCCTGATCCGCGCGCTCGGCCCAGAGGGCATCGCCTTTCTCGACCATCGGCGTGGCGTCGCCGGTCTTGGCCAGGGGCTTGGTGTCCAGGGTCAGGGTGCTCTGCCGGCCGCTGCAGGCGGCGAGCAGCAACGCGAGGGTTGCCAGCGGCAACAGGCGCGATCGGACCATCGGTTCCTCCATCGAAGCCGCCCGAAGCCAGGCTCCGGGCGCCGTGGGCGTCATCTCTTTGTGCATCAACGCCGGCGCCACCACGCGCGCCGGCTCGACTCGGCGTGCCTAGCACGGCTCGATCAGCGCATCAATCGCGATCGTGCCTTACGCCACCGGCGCGTCGCAGGCGAATCGATCGGCAGCGTTGCAGCCTCGCCGAGGCGATGGCGCGTCAATGGGCACAGCCCGCTCAACCCCTCTCGTGGAGGTCCATATGACCCGTCTGTGGTCGTTCATGCTCATTCTGGCCCTGGTATCGGTGACGTCGTGCGGTGACGAGGACGACGGCGGCGGCGGGGCCGGCGACGCGGCGCCGCCCAACTCGGGGCAGGACGTCGTGCTCGTGTGCAGCGACGAGAACAGCGACGACAACCGCGACATGGATGGCGACGGCTTCAGCCCGTGCGACGGCGACTGCAATGACGCCGACACCGCCTTCTACCCCGGCGCGCCCGATGTGGACGGCGACCGCATCGACAACAACTGCGACAACTGGATGCCGCAGCGCACCTGAGCGCCCCTCGGGACATGACGGTCTTTCGCCGCGTGGGTGGCTGCGCTAGGGTGCGGTCCATTCCAAGGCGCGCGGAGGACGCCATGCGCGTTTCTGCTTCCCTCGGTCTGCTCGCGGCGCTCCTGGCAAGCCCCGCCGCCGCGCAGCAGCCCGCCTGCGCCGATCTGCCGGGCCTGGTGCTGGCCCCCGGCACGACCGACGTGAAACCCTACCTGGCGCGCATCGCGCCGCATCTCGCCACTGCCGATCCGCCGTTGACGCTGGCCTATGTGCCGCTCGGCTCGTGCACCGCGCTCGATTACGTGTTGCAGGACGTCGACGTCGCCAGCACCGCGGTCTACTGGCCGGGCGAGTACGACGACGACGGCAAGCCCATCGAAGCCGCCTGCGACATCGCGCCGGGCGCGCGGGCCCAGCTCGCGCTCAGCGACGTGACGGTCGAGACCTGCACCGGCGGCGCCCCGCCGGCCGATGTCGGGCAGTTTCCTTCCTTGATTCAAGGGTTTGGCTTCGTGGTGCCGCCCGATTCGAGCCAGGTCGCGATCACCGCGACCGAGGCTTACTTCATCTTCAAGTTCGGCGGCGAGCCCGGCCGCGAGGTGCCGCCGTGGACCGATCCGGCGGCGATTCACATCCGCACGCCGGCCTCGTCGACGCAGCTCCTCATCGGCCTCGCCGCCGGCATTCGCGGCACGATGTGGAGCCCCAATCTGGTCACCACGCATAACGGCTCGGGCGACCTGCTCGCCGCCGTCGCCGCCGAGAACGCCACCGGCAACGCCGACCAGACGCTGGGCATTCTGTCGCTGCAACGCTACGACGGCGCCCGCGACCAGGTGCGCATGCTGGCCTTCGAAGCCTTCGACCAGTCATGCCTGGGCGCGGTCTACCCCGACAGCACGCCAGCCAGCTTCGACAAGCGCAACGTGCGCGACGGCCATTACCCGATCTGGGGCTCGCTGTGGACGATGACCGCGGTTGATGGCAGTGGCCAACCCACCGACGCGGGGGCGGCGCGGCTCATCGACTTCATCGCCGGCACAACGCCGCAGAACGGCGCCGACCCCATCGCCGACGCGGCCCTGGCCGGCGCCGTGCCGCCCTGCGCGATGTCGGTGCGCCGCGCCTATGATGGCGCGCCGCTCGAACGCTTCGACCCGGCCGAGCCCTGCGGCTGCGTCTTTGAGCAGGTGGTCACCGGCGGCACCGCTTGCGTGGCCTGCGACGAAGGCCAGCCCTGCGACGAGGGCGTCTGCCGTTTCGGCTTCTGCGAGGCGAGGTAAACATGCGCGCTTGGTTTTTTCTGGCGGTGTTCGCCCTCTTCGCCTGCGATGACGACGGCACCAACGCTCCGGTCGACGGCGGCGCGCCCACGCCCGACGCGGCGGTGGGCGCGTGCGAGAACTTCCCCGACGAACACACCACGCTGCTCAACGCGCCGACGAGCGCGCAGGTCGAACGCAAACAGCCGACGCATCCGCCGGTGGGGCCCGAGGGCCTGCCTTGAGGCGAGCGCTGGTCGCGCTGTTGGCGACGGCCGCGCCCGCCTGGGCCGCGCCCGAGGCGACGACGCGCTTCTCGGGGCTGGTGCAGACCGATTACACCTGGGCGCAGGACAGCGTCGATCAACTCGATGATGGCAGCGGGGCGTCGCTCAACCGCGATGGCTTCGCGGTGCGGCGCGGCCGTCTGCGGGTCGAGGCTGCTTCGGGGCCGATCGAGGCGGTGATCGAGGGCGCGTTCGACACGGTCGATGGCGCGCAACTGGGCTTGCGACAGGTGGAAGCCGCGCTGCGCTGGTCCGCGGATGAGGGGCCGCTCG
>JAGQJJ010000816.1 GCA_020430675.1 Myxococcales bacterium | reverse complement strand
GGCTTCGATCATGAAGATCATCGAGTTGTGGCCCAGGCCGGTATTGGGTCCGGTCAGCACCGCCAGGTTGGGGAAGCCGGCGATGAAGGTGCCCTTGAAGGCTTGCATGCCCTGCCGCCACACATCCCCGAGCGCGCGGCCGTCGGGCGCGATGATGTCGAGGCGGCCCAGGCAGTCGGTGACGCGAAAGCCGGTGGCGAGCACGATGGCATCGACCGGACGCGCGATGCCATCGGTGGTATGGATGCCATCGCGATCGATGTGATCGATGCCATCGGTGATGACTTGCACGTTCGGTCGCTGCAAGGCCGGGTAGTAGTCATCGCTGAGCAGGATGCGCTTGCAGCCGGGCACGTAATCGGGCGTCAGGCGCGCGCGCAGCTCGGGGTCGGGGGACCTGGGGGGGCCGGTGCTTCCGAATCGGTTTCTGGGCCAGCGGCGGCAGGTCGGGGCGCGTGGTCAGCGGCGCGCCGAGCAGCTCCATGCGGGCATAGGTCGCGGCGCGGTAGAGGCGGCGCAGCCCCGGTACGAAGGCGAATGCGCGGCGCGTCATGGGGCCGAAGGCCGCGTCGTTTCGCGACATCACCCAGGGCGGCGTGCGCTGATAGACGTCGAGCGCCGCCACCTTTTGCGCCAGCGCGGGCACCACCTGAATGGCGCTCGCGCCGGTGCCGATGACCGCCACGCGGCGGCCGACGGGGTCGAAGCCATCGGGCCACTCGGCGGTGTGAAAGCAATCGCCGCCGAAGTCATCGAGCCCTGCGATCGCGGGGCGCGCCGGCCAATGCAGGCCGCCGAGGCCCAGCACCAGATGGCGGGCGCGCAGGCGGTTGCCGTCGCGGAATGTCAGATGCCATGCCGCAGCGTCTGCTTCAAAGCGGGCGCTGACCACCTCGACACCCAGCCGCAGCTGTGGGCGGACGGGATCGGCGAGGCGCTCGATATAGGCCAGGATCTCGGGCTGCGGGGCAAAATGGCGGCGCCAATCGGGGTTGGGCGCAAACGAGAGCGAGTAGAGGTGGGCGGGCACATCGCAAGCGCAGCCGGGGTAG
The DNA here is from genome assembly GCA_020430675.1 of Myxococcales bacterium. Next base: position 1,660 of record JAGQJJ010000816.1, on the reverse strand, counting down.
CGGTTGTTGCGCCACACCCCACCGACGCCGTCGGCCTTCTCGACGATGACAAAGCGCCGCCGGCCGGTCTGTTGAAGGCGCAGGGCCATCGCCAATCCGGCGAAGCCCGCGCCGATGATCGCGACGTCGAAGTCGACGCCGCCCGGTGCGGCGGCGGCGATGCTTACTGCCCGCTGGCCGCCAACGCGGCGCGGATGGCCTCGAGCACGGCCTTGGCGCCGTCGGCGTTGATCTGGCCCTCGCTGATATAGGTCACCTTGCCCGCGGTGTCGGTGATGAAGACGGTGAAGTTCTCGGACTGCAGCCCCCAGCGCTTGCGGCCCTTGCCCTCTTCGTCGATGACATAGATGTACGCCGGCTTCTCGCGCTGCCGATCTTCCAGCTTGCCCCGAGCGATGCCGCAGGTGCCGAAGGTGCAGTCGTCGAGGTCCATCAGGGTGATGGTCTGGAAGTTCGCCGGCCACTTCTCGGCGTTGAGCGCGTCGATCAGCTTCTGCCCGAGCGCCTTGGCGCTGCGGCGGCCGGCCATGTAGGTGACCATGCGCACCTTGCCGGGGATGGCCTTCTCGCTGTCGAAGGGCACGTAGTTGATGTCATCGCCCTTGATCTGCATCTGGCCCTCGTCTTCGCCGTTGAGCACGACGCGGGGCAGCGATTGGCCGATGGCGACGCTGGGGCGCGCCTGCGCGAGCAGGGGGGGGAGGAGGACAAAAGCGAGGGCGAGCAAGGCGGTCTTCATGGGGCACTCCACGGTGAACGGGCTCAATCTACCTTCCCGGGGGGCTCTGCGGAAAGGGCCGACTGGCCATCGGCCAGCGAGATGCCCCAGACGAGCTGAACGAGCCCGCCCAGCAGGGCGAGCAGCATCAGCGCGGCCCAATAGCTGAGCGACAGGGCCAGCGCTTGCGGCTGCGCGACGCCAAACGCGCCGAGCAGGGCGACGACGGCGACTTCGCGCGGGCCGAGGCCGGCGATGGCGACGGGCAACGCCGAGGCGACGAGCACCAGGGGCACCACGGCGAGCCAGGCCAGCGGTTCGAGGGGCAGCCCGAGGCCGTCGCCCAACAGCGCAAACATCGCGATGGCGCCGCCGTGCATGGGAAGGCTGAGCAGGGCCGCGCCGACGAGGCCGACGGGCGAGGCGACGCGCGGGGCCTTCTCCCACCAGCGGGCGAGGCGGCCCGAGACGCGCGCGAAGACCAGCAGGGCGACCCCAAGCGCGAGCAGGCCGGCGATCCACGGCCAGATGCCATCGAGCGCGATGGGTGGCGGGCGCACCGCCATGCCGAGCAGGAAAACCAGGCCCAGGGTCGACAGCCCGATCATGCGTTCGAGCGCGACCACCAGATAGCTGGCGGTGGCCTCGCTGAAGCAGCGACGCGAGATGACCCCGCGCACGACATCGCCGCCGATCGAGCCGGGCAGGAAGCTGTTGTAGAAGAGGCCGATCAAGAAGCCGCGCACCAGCGTGGGCAGCGAGGGCAGGGGCGCGGCGCCGAACGCCATCATCAGCACGCGCCAGCGCAGGCCGGCGAGCACCATGATGACCACGCCGACGCCCAAGGCGCTGAACAGGGCGCTGAGGGGCAGGGGGCGCAGCGCGTCGACCAGCGCCGCGGCGCCGCCCCCGCGCAGCAGCCACAGCGCCAGCGCGCCGACC
>JAGQJJ010000815.1 GCA_020430675.1 Myxococcales bacterium | reverse complement strand
AGCGCCCGGGCTGTATTCGAGCAGGCGGTGCAAGGTCTGCGGCTGCGGGCACTCTTCGATCAGGCGCGCATCGGTCGCGTTGGGTTCGGCCAGCGCGTCGAGGCCGGCGCGCACCGCGGCGCCCATGCGCCACGCGGCTTTGCCGGTGGGCGCGGCGAGCGCGATGGCTTCTGGCGCCACGCCGCGCCGCACGGCGACGCGCAGCAGGGCGACCAGGATCGAGGTCTTGCCGGTGCCGGGCCCGCCCGAGATGAGCGTCAGTGGTGCTTCGACCGCGCGGCGCACGGCAGCCTGCTGCTCCGTCGAGAGCGCGACGCCGGCCGGGCGGGCCAGGACGTCGGCCAGCGCGGCGTCGGCGTCGGCAAACGCGGGCGTTGTCGTCCAGTTCGGCGGGGCGGGCAGCAACTCGGCGTCGGCCGGGGCGCGGCCTTCCAGCCGGGCGCGCAGGCGGTCGGCGAGGCGCGTCTCGGCGACGAGCAGGCGTTGCGCGTACAGGTGGCCATCGAGGTGCAAAAGCGGCCGGTAATCGCTCGCCGCGTGGCCGATCACGTCGGCAGCGCGCGGGTCGTCGAGCAGCGCGCGCATCGCGGTGAGCAATGGCGGGACCAGCTTCGGGGCCGGGTCGCCGGCGATGTACTCAGCGGGCAGTAGCAGCGCTTCGAGGCGCGCGCGCAGGTGGGCCTCGCCTTCGCGGCCGCCCGCCGTCGTGCGCGTGCAGCCCTGCTGGGCGTCGATCAGCGCGATGAGCGCCAGCAGCGTCAGCGCGCCTCGCTCGGTCGCGTCGAGGTCAGCGGCCAGGCTCGCCGGCTCGGCGGCCAGCGCGACCACCGCGGCGTCCACGTTGAAGACACCCACCGTCTGCTCCAGCGCGCGCAACAACGCAGCGAGGCGCGTCGGCGGGTCGTGCCGGTCCAGCTCGGCGAAGCGCGCGAAGCCGCTGTCGGCGGTCATCGTTCGACCCCGGCCCGCTCGGCGGCGGTGAACAGGCCTTGGCGCAGCGACTCTTCGTAGCCGAGCACCTCAGGCCAGCTCGGCCGGTAGAACCACACCCCATCATCGGGCGCGGCGTCGCCGCCAAAAGCGCGCAGAAACAGGTAGATGAGGCCGCCGAAGCGTCGGTCGTAGCTCTCTTCGTCGCGCAGGCCGAGCAGGCGCACCATGCCCAGCGTATAGAGCTGCGCCTGCAGGTCGTAATGCGCCTCGACATGCGGTTCGAGCTGGGCCGGCGCGTAGCCGGGCAGCACGTCGCTCTTCCAGTCGGCCCAGTAGTAGCGCCCGCCGTGCTCGAAGACGAAGTCGATGAACCCTTTGATATAGCCGCGCTCGACGCGCCAGCCGTCTTCGTCGGCCTCGCCGGTGCCGAGCAGCGGGTGATGGTCTTCGGGGATGGGGTAGAGGAATTCCATCTCGCGCAGCTCGCGGGCGCGGCACAGGCCGTCGATGCGCCGACGGCCGCCGAGGCGGATGGGGCGCGTGAGGGCTTCGTAGACGATGCGTTGGCTGGTCAAGAGCCAGCGGGCGTCGATCTCGTGGCGGCGCATGGCCCAGGCAAAGGCCTCTTCGACCGCCGGCTCGGCCTTCCAGGCGAAGAAGTCGCGGCCGACAAACGCGGCGAAGGGCAGGCGCTCGATGGCCTCGTGCAGAAAGCGGCCGACAAAGCGCCCGCCGGGCAGCGTTTCGAAGGCGGCGGCGCGCGGCGCGACCTCGGCGCCGAGGTCGATCTTGAACTCGTCGGCTTCAACCGGCGCCGCTTCGGCGAGCAGGTCGCGCTCTTCTTTGAGGCGCGTATAGCTCGTGACCACCAACGGCGCATGGCGGGCGCGCAGCCGGACGAAGTCATCGAGCGGGCTGGGCGCTTCAGCGCCTTCGAACAGGCGCGGCGGCGGCGTCCAGGTCGACAGCGCGTCGCTGCTGGTCGCGTCGCCGCTGGTCCGCATCGGCGGGCGCGCGTCGATCTCTTCGACCGCAAACGCCGCATCCGAGAGCTCGCCGGCTTCGCTCATCGCCTTGAGCCGCCGGTTGAGCGCTTGATAGCTGCCTTTGATCGCCCGCGACGAGTCGGCAAACGGCACGATCAGCTTCACCTGGGCCCGGGTCAGGGCCACGTAGAGCAGTCGCTGATCCTCTTCGAGCGCCTCGCGGTCGACGCGATCGGCCGCCGCGGTGCGCGCCGCCTCGCCGATGAGCACGCGCCGGCCGCCGTCGACATGCACCACCTGCACCGGATCGGCAAAGCCCGGGCGAAAGCCGCCGAAGAGCGCGACGACCGGCGCTTCGAGGCCCTTGCTCTTGTGAATGGTCATGATCTGCACCGCCTCGCGCTCGTCGGGCAGGCGCTGTACGGCGCTGGTCGACGTGTCGGGCACGGCGCGGCCGTCGATGAAGCGGTCGAGCTGTTCGAGCAGCTCGGTCGGGCTGAGGCGCCGTCGCGTGGCCACTTCGAGCAGCACTTCGAGCGTGTGCTGCACGTTGGTCAGCTGGCGGTCATCGTCGCCGAGGAAGAGTTGTCGGGGCACCAGGCCGCTCTGGTGCAGCATCTCGTGAAAGAGCGCGGCGTAGCGTTCCTGCGTGGCCAGGGCGTGCCAGCGGTCGAGGCGGCCGATGAAAGGATGATCGCCGGGCAAGCGCCGGTAGCCCGACAGCACCGCCCACTCGACCCCGAAAAACGGCGTGGCGAAGGCTTCGAGCTGGCGGGCCCGCGCATGCGGCGCGA
>JAGQJJ010000814.1 GCA_020430675.1 Myxococcales bacterium | reverse complement strand
TGCGTTGCCAATCTTTCGCGGCGAGCTGACGGTCGAGACCGGGCCCGTTGCCATTCGTTCGCGGCGAGCTGACGGTCGCGAAGGGGGTGCTGCGCCATTCGTATGCGGCGACCTGACGGTCGCGACCGTTTGTTTCGGCATTGGCCCCAGGCAGGCAGATGGTCGAGCCCGATTTTTGCGCCATTGACCGCAGAAATCGGGCGGTCGGGCCGGTTCGGCGGCGCGTTGGTATGGCGCAGGGAACGGTCGCGAAGGGGGTCTGCGGCGTTGCATCGCGCGGCAGGCCGCGTGGTTGTGCGATCCGCGTCAGGCGAGCTTCTGTTCGCAGCGCCGGCCCTGGCTGTGGCTGGCGAGGGCGCGGGCGCAGGCTGCAGACGACGGCCGGGCGCGGCTGGCAGGGGCGGGCGTGTTCGAGCAGGGGCAGCCGCTCGAAGGCGAGGCCGCGCTTGCTGAACGGGAAGCCTTCGATGACCAGCACGTCGGGGGCGAAGTCGGCGAAGGCGGCGCAGAGGCGGCGTTGGCGGATGGCCTGGGCGGTCTCAAGGTCGCGGGGGTCGTCGACGACTTCGAGGGCGCCGCCGGCGCGGCGCAGGGCGGGCAGCGTGACGAGGCGGGTCGGCGGCGGCAGCGATCAGGTGGGTGGCGGTTGGCCGCCGAAGACGAGGCAGCATTCGGCGCGGCCTTCGAGGTGGCGGAGGATCTCGGTGGTGCGGACGAGGTTTCCGAGGCCGAGGAAATTCTGGCAGAAGAACATGATGCGGCGCATGGCCCGCTCCTTCGGTCGCGTGTTGGTGTGAGTTGTCGCAGGGCCATGTCGCAGGCGGGTTGCGCGCCGGTGAGAAGTGCGGGGCGTCGCGTTGGCGGGGCGGTGGCCGAGCGGTGTCGGTCAGGCGACACGCATGCAGCAGGCGCGGCGCGCGATCGTGGGGCAGGTCACGGTCGTTCTTGTTGCCCTATGGCCATTTGCGTAGGATGGCACCACTTCAAAACATTTCACATCAAAACGCTTGTTGAAGTCCGGCGACAGCCTGGTGCTCGCTGAGTCGGGGTCTTCCCGGGCCGGTGTCGCGCGTGGGGCGGTCGGCGGGATCGTGTTGCCCTGGGGGTGGGGACCGAAGGGGTTCTGTCGAATGCGTTACGATCAACTACAGGCCACCGGCACGGTGACCATTCAGGAGATCAAGTTTCCCTATCTGCGGTGCAATCCGCAGTGGAGGTATCCACTCGGCTACGGTCGGCCCGATGTGCTGCAAGGGCCGAGCAACGCCGGTCAGGCCGTGCCGGCCGAGGGCGCGGTGCACTGCGGCAACCTGATCACCTGCGCGGCGGTGGTCTATGTCTATACGGACACTGTGGGTCAGGTGCAGAACGTCGCGGTCTTTCACGCGCATACGGGCGCGATCCCGCACGCCGAGCTGCCGCATCAGCCGCTCTACAACGTGCACGGCGTGCCGCCGGCGCGCATCCATGTCGTCTTTGCCTCGTCGCAGCAGGCGACCGATGGGAACGCGCCGCGGGGTCATATCCATCGAGCGGTGGAGGACGCGGCGGATGGCCTGGTCGCGGTGCATCAGACCTCGGGTGTGCCGCTGGCGAACCTGATGCTGGTGACCGAGACCGGCCCGCGCTTCGGGGCCAATCGCGCGGGCGAGGTGGGCTGCATGCCGAAGCTGATGTGGCGCGCAGGCAGCTTGCAGCAGACGATGTTGAAGGTCGCCGCGGATGCGCTGACCGACTACGCGCGGCAGTTTCGCGGCAATCGGACGTCCATCGGCATCTTCGGACAGGTGCATGACCTGACCTCGGGCCGGGCGCGCATCACGACGCTGACCAACATGCTCAACGTCGCTGGCAACGATGACGCGCTGCTGCGGGCGATGCAGACCTTCCTCACGGGCAGCCACAGCTTCAAGGACGGCTCACTGAAGCTCGCGATGGTGCGGCGGATGCACCATGCCTTCCGGCATCAGCAGATGGCGCAGATCACCCCCCAGAACGCGGCGACCGAGGGCGCGGCGATTCTGCAAGGCATTCGACTGGGCAATTACTGAAGTTCAGGGCACCGCGGGTGCGCAGACCTGGCCGCAGAGGCGCAGGGCGCGGTCGAGGCGGTCGCCGCATTCGGCGGGCGGCATGCCGGCGTCGAGGCAGGCGGTGAAGTCGCGCTGGGCGGTGGCGGCACAGTCGTTGGCGCAGTCGCCGATCGGTGGGCAGGTCAGGGTGCAGGTGGCGAGGGCCTGCTCAAAGGCGGGCTGACAGTCGGGGCCGCCACCGTCGCGCAGGCATTGTTCGAGGTCGGCGGCGGCCTGCGCGCCGCAGTCGGCGAAGCAGTCGTCGACGGGCGTGTCGTCGAGGCAGGTCCAGACGCAGGCGGGGGCGTGCGCGGCGAGGTCGCGGGCGCAGTCGGCGGTGGGCGCGGCCTGGAGGCAGCCGAGGGTGAGCGCAAGCAGCGGGTCGAAGCAGGCGTCGCCGCAGTCGGCGAGCCGGGCGGGGCCCTCGGGGGCGGCGGCGAGGTCGGGGGCGCAGCCGAGCAGGCAGCCGCGGACGGCGTCGAGGAGGCCGGCGACGCAGGGGGCGGGGTCGCCGTTGAGGCAGGCTTCGAGGGCGGCGGCGGGGCCGAGCGCGCAGGTCATGGCACAGCCGAGCGGGTCTTCGAGGGGCGCGGCGTCGGGCAGGTCGGCGTCAGGCGGGTCAGCGTCGGGCACTGCGGTGTCGAGCACCGCGGC
>JAGQJJ010000813.1 GCA_020430675.1 Myxococcales bacterium | reverse complement strand
AACCCGTGCTGTCGGCCGATCCGCCCATCTGCCGCTTTGCCATCGGCGATGGCACCCGCGCCGACGCGGCCGATGATGCCGCGGTGGTCGGCGCCACCGCCTGCCGCGGCCTCGCCGCCGCCCACGCCGTCGGCCTGTACCTGGGCGAGCTGAGCGCCGACCGTATCTGGCGTGCGGCCGATGGCACCGCCCGCCTCGATCTCTCGGGCCTCGCCTTGCGCCCCGGCGTCGACTGGGGCCCGCTCGACGGCGATGGACCGACCGACGTGGCCGCCCTGGGCGCCGCGCTGCGCACGCTGTTCGGTCAGCGCTGCCCCCCGGTGGTCGAGGCGATGACCGCCGAAGACCCAGACGCCCGACCGACCGCCGCCGACGCCGCCCGTCGTTTTGCCGCCGCTGCGCCCCCCATGGCCGCCGAGCCCCCGGCGGCGCCCACCCCCCGCTGCGGGCGCTTCGAGCTGGGCGCGCTGCTCGGCGAAGGCGCGATGGGCCGCGTCTACGCCAGCGTCGACCCGGCCGACGACCGCCCGGTCGCGGTCAAGGTCATGCGCCCCGAGGTGTTGCGCGAGACGCGCCTGCGTCGACGTTTTGCCAGTGAAGTCCGGCTCTTGCGCCGCGTGCGGCACCCGAATATCGCCAACCTGGTCGACGCGCAGGACGAGGGCGAGCGGCCGTTCATGGCCCTCGAATTCGCCGCTGGTCGCCCGCTCGACCGGGTGATGGGCGAAGCCGGCCCGATGGCGGTCGAAGACACGCTGCGCATCGTCGCCGACGTCTGCCGCGCGCTGACCGCGGTGCACGCGGCGGGCATCATTCACCGCGACCTCAAGCCCTCGAACGTGATGGTGCGCGGCGAAGGCGAGGACGTGCGCGCGGTGGTCTGCGACTTCGGCATCGCGCGCCCCATGGCGCAGGATCCCGAAGAGGCGCTGACCCGGCACGGCGTGCTGATCGGCACGCCGCATTACATGGCGCCCGAGCAATGCCGCGGCGACGCCCTCGACGCGCGCACCGACCTCTACAGCCTGGGCATCGTGCTCTTCGAGATGCTCGCCGGGCGCGCGCCATTTGATGGCCGCAACGCCACGGCCATCCTGCTGCAACAGCTCCGCTCGCCGCCGCCGCCCCTCGCCGAGCTGCGCCCCGGACTCGGCGACGGCCTCATCGGCTTGGTTGATCGACTGCTGGCGAAAGCGCCGGCTGACCGCTTCGCCGACGCGCCCGCGGTGCTCGCCGAGGTGCAACGCCTGCTGCACGGCGAGGCCCACCCGATCGAAGCCCATCCGCCGCGTCCGCCATCCGACCCGAGCCGCGTGCAAAGCTATCGCTTCGTCTGGGATCTGTCGGCGTCATCCCAGGCGCTGTGGCCGTATGTCTCCGATACCAACCGCGTCAACCGCGCCCTGGGCCTGGGCGCCTTCGAACTCCAGCTGGAAGACGCGGGCGGCCTGCCGCAATACCAGGCGCGCACCCGCGCCGCGGGCATGGAGCTGCGCTGGCACGAGCGGCCGTTCGAGTGGGTCGAGGGCCGGCGCATCGGCACGCTGCGCGTCTATGAGAGCGGCCCCCTGCGCTGGCTGCGCACGGTCACCGAGCTGACCCCGCTGCCCGATGGGGGCACCCGCGCCACGCAGAGCATCGACCTCGAAGCGGCGCATCTGGTGGGTCGGGCGGCCTCGTCGTACGAGGTCGGCGTGCGGCTGCGCAAGGCGTACGAGCTCTTGTTCCGCCGCATCGACGAGGTGGTGCGCGGCGCCGAGGGCGACGGGGTCGATGCGCTGCTCGCCGACCCGTTCGAGGTGGCGCCCGCCCACGACGGCGCGCTCGCCGCACGCCTCGCCAGCGGGCGCAAGACGCTGCTCGCCGCAGGCGTGCCCGCCGACGCCGCCGAGCGCCTCTTGCGTTTCCTCGGCGAAGCGCCGGCGCCCGCTTTGGCCCGCATCCGCCCGCTCGCGCTCGCGGCACGCCTGCGCGTGGCGCCCGAAGCGATGGTCGCCGCCCGCCTGCACGGCGCCCGCACCGGCTTGCTCTCGCTGCTTTGGGACATCTTGTGCCCCGTCTGCCGCGCGCCGGCCGAGATCACCGAGACGCTGGCCCGCATCCACGAGCACGGCCGCTGCGCGGTCTGCCGCCTCGACTTCGACCTCGACTTCGCCGGCTCCGTCGAGATGGTCTTCCGCCCGCACCCCGATCTGCGCCCCGTCGACCTTCAGACCTATTGCCTGGGCGGCCCGGCAAACGCGCCGCACGTCGCCGCGCAGCTTCGACTGCCGCCCGGCGCGCGCGTCGAGCTGCCGATGGCGCTCACCGATGGCAGCTATCGCCTGACCGGCCGCTCGTTGCCCTGGGCGGTGGTCTTCCGCGTGCATCCGGCGGCGCAGCTCTCCACCTGGGACGTCGTGCTGCGCGCCGATCAGGGCGAGGGCGTGCCGCGCAGCCTGCGCTCGGGTGAACAGCGCCTCGTCTTCACCAACGACCTCGGCCACGACGTGCTGCTGCGCATCGAGCGCCTCGCCGAGCGCGGCGACGCGCTCACCGCCGCCCACGCGGTGACGCTGCCGGTCTTTCGCGCGCTCTTCCCCCACGAGCGCCTCGCGCCTGGGTCGCTCGTCAGCGTCGCGCACGTCACCCTTTTGCGCACCGAGGTCGCCGCCGCCGATGCGCTCTACGCCGATGACGGCCCGCGCGCCTTCGCCCGGCTGCACGCGCACCTCGAAGCGATCGCCCG
>JAGQJJ010000812.1 GCA_020430675.1 Myxococcales bacterium | reverse complement strand
CGGGCCGTTCTGGCCGTCCATCCAGGCCAGGTCGGGCTGCGTCTCGGGCGAGCTGTAGTCGTAGACGAGCCACTGGTCGGCATCGAGCGGCAGCACGCTGGCGAAGCAGGTGTCGCCGGCCGAGGGCAGGTCGAGCACATGGGTCACGGTGAGCGCCTCGGGGTCGACGCGCCACAGGGCGCAGCGCTTGGGGTGCACCCAATAGTCGGCCAGGTTGCGCAGGCGGCGCTGGATGATCGTGCCCTCGCCGCCCAGGTCATAGGCGCCGGTCTCGGTGACGTTGCGGCGGCCGATGAGCCAGACGGCGTCGCCTTGGCGGAAGGCGACGGGCGAGTCGAATTTGCGGGGCTCGTCGCGGCACGTCCAGTCGCCGAGCGCGTCGGCCGAGGCGCGGCAGATGCGGGCGCCGAAGCCGCGCTCGTCGCCGGCTTCATTGCGGCCGACGGCAACGACGCCGCCATCGGGCAGCAGCGCAAACGCGGTCTCGCTGACGCCGCCGTGCAGGACGACGGGGTGGCCGGGCGCGACGGGCTGCCAGTCGAGGCCGTCGCGGCTTTGCAGCCACTCGACGTCGATCGGGTCGTCGCCCGCGTAGATGTTCTCGCCGCCGCGATAGCCGATGAGCAGCGCGCGGTCGCCGTCGTGCTGGAAGCGCCAGGGGATGAAGCCGGCGTCGAAGACCGGCTCGGGCGGCGTCCAATCGTCGGGGCCGCGGTACTCGACGCGGCGGGCGCCGCCGGGCTCGAAGGCGAGCGGGTCGTCGCCGAGGCGGGCATAGAAGAGGAAGAGGCGGCCGCCGATGCTCAGGAAGCGCGGCTCGCGCAGGTCGGTGCCCTCGTGGAAGGCGCCTTCGTAGCGCCACGTCTGCTGGTCGGTGGTGCTCATGACATAGAGCACCGTCTGGTCGCTGGCGAAGTGGCTGGGCGCGGTGCGGAAGACAAAAAACAGGCGCCCGTCGTGCAAGACCAGGTCGAGGTTGTTATGCGCGTTCTGGCTGATGATCTGGGGCGGCAGGCCCTCGGCGGGCACCACTTGGATCGCCTCGCTGATGGTCGGCGCGTCGACCTGGCAGGGCGGCGTCTCGCACAGGCAGGCGCTGAGGTCAACGCAGCGGGTCTCGAAGGGCGCTTCGTCGGCCTCGTCTTCGTGGCAGCCCATCGCGAGCAAGAGCAGCAGCGGGAGCAGGCGGCGCATGGGGGCTCCGATCAGCGGGCGAGGGTGTTGAGGATGAGGTCGTGCACCGCGGTCATCGGCAGGCGGTCGGCGGCGCCGATCTTCTCGGTCGAGAGCAGCACCGGGCCGTCTTCGTCGCGGGCGGGCAGGCGGCCGTGGCTGCCGCGCACGAGCGTCGTGTCGAAGCCGATGACGTTCATGTAATAGCGCTGGCCGAGCATCTTCTTGAGCAGCGTGAGGCCGATCTTGAGCTTGGGCAGCGGGATGGTCGGGTCGAGGAACAGCTCGACCGGGTCGTAGCCGGGCTTGCGGTGGATGTCGACCGAACGGGCGAAGTCGGGCATGCGGGCGTCATCGAGCCAGTAGTAATAGGTGAACCAGCGGTCGGGCGCGGCGATGGCCACCAACTCGCCGCTGCGGGCGTGGTCGAGGCCGAACTCGCGCTTGCCGGCTTCGTCGAGCACGCGGTCGACGCCGTCGAGCTTTTCGAGCAGGGCCTTGACCTGGGCCAGCCGCTCGGGGCGGCGCACGTAGACGTGGGCGATCTGGTGGTCGGCGACGGCAAAGGCCTCGCAGGCGCCCGCGTCGAGCAGCTCCCAGCCCAGGTCGACCTGCTGGACGCGCAGCAGGCCGGCTTCGCGCAGCGCGCGGTTGATGTGCACGCCTGAACAAGCGGGCGTGATGCCGTATTCGCTGAGCGCGATGACCGCGTAGCCGGCGCCGCGGGCAAAGTCGCAAAGATCGCCGGCGACCTGATCGATCTCGGCGGCGGCCTTCCGCGCTTCGGGGCCGTCGGGGCCGAAGCGTTGCAGGTCGTAGTCGAGATGCGGCAGGTAGCAGAAGGTCAGCGCCGGCTTGTGGGCCTCCATCACGCGGCGGGTGGCGCGGGCGATCCAGTCGCTGGACTTGAGGTCGGCGGTGGGGCCCCAGAAGTTGAACAGCGGGAAGCGGCCCAGCTCGCTTTGAAGCTGGTCCTTGAGCGCGGGCGGGTCGGTGTAGACGCTGGGGATCTTGCGCCCGTCGGCCGGGTAGACCGGGCGCGGCGTGGCCGACCAGTCGACGTCGGCGTACATGTTGTACCACCAGAACATCTGGGCCACGGTCAGCTCGGACCCGAAGCGCTCGCGGGCGGCGTGCCAGACCTTCTTGCCTTGCACCAGGTGGTTCGACTGGCGCCAGAGCCAGACTTCGGCCAGGTCGCGGAAGTACCAGCCGTTGGCGACGATGCCATGCTCGCGGGGCATCTTGCCGGTGAGCATGGTCGACTGCGCGGTGCAGGTGACGGCCGGCAGCACGGTGCCCAGGGGCGCGCAGAAGCCGGTCTCGCCCAGCGCGCGCAGGCGGGGCATCTGCGCGAGCAGCGCGGGGGTCAGCCCGACGACGTCGAGCACGAGCAGCGGGCGCATGGGGCCTCCCGGGCGCGAGCGGATGATTCCAGGGCGTTGGTTATGGCATACAGCCTGCCATGCGATCCCGGAAGGTGCATCCGATGTGCAAGCGGCTTCTCTTTTCGCTCATTCTGCTCGCCCTGGCCAGCGCGTGCCGCGAGCCGGCG
>JAGQJJ010000811.1 GCA_020430675.1 Myxococcales bacterium | reverse complement strand
TATATGCTGCACGACCTGACGCGCTGGGCGGCGCGCTTGGGGGTGCCCTTCCAGTTCTCGGCGTCATTCCCGCACAACTCGCTGATGGCCATGCGCGCCCTGACCGCGGCCGGCGAAGACGAGCGGGTCGCGCTCAGCCACGCCATCTTCCGCGCCGCCTGGGTCGAGAATCGCAATATCAGCGATCCCAAGGTGCTCGCCGACGTGCTTGGCGACCGCGCCGAAGCGCTGCTGGCGGCGACGAGCGACCCGGCGGTCAAGGCCGAGCTGATGAAGACCACGCAAGAGGCCATCGACGCCGGCTCCTTCGGCGCGCCGACCTTCCTGGTCAACGGCGAACTGCACTTCGGAAACGACCGCCTCGATTTTGCCCTCGAAGCGGCCCTGAGAAGCTAACGAGACGGCCACAGCAGCGAGGGTTCGTAGTCCTCGGGTGGTGCGAAGCCGAGCAGCTCCATGACCGTGGCGGCGAGGTTGACCAGGCCGGGGCGCTCGACCGTGGGGCCGACGCGGGCCGGCACCTGCTCGTGCGGGTCGTAGAACGAGAGCGGCACCGGGTGCGTGGTGTGGCTGGTGCGCGCCTTGTACAGCCCGGCTTTGTTGCGGGCGAACGCGCCCTGCTTGTCGCGCTCGAACATCTCTTCGCAGTTGCCATGATCGGCGGTCACCAGCGCCACGCCGCCCATGCCGGCGATGCCGTTGAGCAGCTTGGCCAGCACCAGGTCGACCGCGGTCATCGCCACCACCGCCGCGTCGCGGTTGCCGGTGTGGCCGACCATGTCGCCGTTGGCCAGGTTGAGGCGCGCGTGCTGCACCTGCCCGGTCTGCAGCGCGTGCAGCGTGGCGTCGACGATCTCGGCGGCGCGCATCCACGGGCGCTCCTCGAAGGGCGCGGGATCGCTCGGGATCTCGCTGTAGACCTCCAGATTGCCGTCGAAGGCGCCGCTGCGGTTGCCGTTCCAGAAATAGGTCACATGGCCAAATTTCTGGGTCTCGCTGCACGCAAACTGCGTCGTGCCGTTGCGCGCCAGATACTCGCCCAGCGTGCGGTCGATGCGCGGCGGCTCGACCAGAAAGCGCTTGGGCAGGCGCAGGTCGCCGTCGTACTGCATCATGCCGGCGTAGCGCACCTTGGGGCGCGGGCCGCGGGCAAACGCGCTGAACTCTTCGTCGTCGAAGACCCGGCTGATCTCGATGGCCCGGTCGCCGCGGAAGTTGAAGAACACGACGCTCGCGCCCTCGCGGATGGGCCCGACCGGGCCTTGGGCGTCGGCGATGACAAACGGCGGCAGGTTCTGGTCGGTCGCGCCGGTCTCTTCGCGCAGCGTCTTGAGCGCCTCGCCCGCGCTGGCAAAGCGGCGGCCCTCGCCGAGCACATGGTGGGCATAGCCGCGCTGCACCATGGCCCAGTCGGCCTCATAGCGGTCCATGGTGATGATCATGCGCCCGCCGCCGCTGGCGATGCGGTAGTCGAAGCCGGCGGCGCGCAGCTCGCCGAGCACCGATTCGAGGCGGTCGAGGTAGATCTCGGCGGTGGTCTCGCCCACGTCGCGGCCATCGAGCAGCGCATGCACCCGCGCGGCGCGCACGCCGTCCTTGGCCGCCTGCCGCAGCATCGCGTGCAGGTGGCGCTCGTGGCTGTGCACGTTGCCGTCGCTGAGCAGACCGATGAAGTGCAGGGGCTCGCCCGATTCGCGCACGCCGTCGAGCAGCCAACGCCAGGTCTCGCCCTCGAACAAGGCGCCGCTGTCGATGGCCTGATTGACCAGCCGCGCGCCCTGGGCGAAGACGCGCCCGGCGCCGATCGCGTTGTGGCCCACCTCGCTATTGCCCATGTCGTCGTCGCTCGGCAGGCCGACGGCGGTGCCGTGGGCGGCGAGCGGCAGGCAGCCGAACCGGTCGAACAGGTCGTCGAGCAGCGGCGTGCGCGCCATGTGCAGCGCGTTGCCCGCGTCGGCCGGACCCAGCCCCACGCCGTCGAGCACGACGACCAGCACCGGGCCGACGACGGGGTCAAAGCGACCGGGTTTGAGGGTCCACTCGCTCATCAGTGCACCTCGAAAGAGTCACGGATCGCGGCCATCAGTACAGCACGGCCGCGGGTTGCACGCCAGCCGTTCGACCGACTACGCAAGGCGCGCGATCTCTGATTGAATAAGCGCACGGTCGTGACGTCGCGCGGCCGCCGTCGCCGGGCTGGACCGGCGGTGCTGCCGAGAGGATCGACCCCCATGCTATCGACGTTTGCAATGCTCATCGCGCTGCTCGCCCCCGCCAGCAGCGCGGAACTGCAGATCGAAGTCTCGCCCAAGAACGCCCGCATCGAACTCGATGGCAAAGCCGTCGACGGCTTCACCGACCTCAAGGTGATCGCGGGCAACCACAAGCTCGTGGTCACCGCATCGGGGTACGACACCGAGACCCGGACCATTTCACTGAAGCCCGGCACCAAGCGCACCGAGAAGGTCGCGCTGAACAAGTCGGCCGCGAGCAAGCCGCCGGTCGCCAAGAAGCCGGTCGAGAGCAGCCCGCCCGTCGCCAAGAAGCCGCCGACGACGCGCAAGCCCGTGGCGCGAAAGCCCACGACGCGCAAGCCGGTGAGCAAGCGGCCGCCGGCGCGCAAGCCGGTGAGCAAGCGGCCGCCGGCGCGCAAGCCGGTGAGCAAGCGGCCGCCGGCGCGCAAGCCGGTCACCACCAAGCCCGTCACCAAGCGCCCGCCGAAGAGTCG
>JAGQJJ010000810.1 GCA_020430675.1 Myxococcales bacterium | reverse complement strand
AATGGCGCACGAAGCGCGGCGGGCTGACCGCCGCGGGATCGGCGGCCAGCGGCAACGCCGGGGCCGGCGGCAGCGTGCGCAAACGCTCGCGCCACCACGCCGCCGACGCCTGCCACGACGGCCGCCCGCGCGCCGCGCGCGCTTGCAGCACGTAATCGCGAAAGCTGAGCGGCGGCGGAGGCAGCGCCAGGCCGGGCTCGCCATAGAGCCGGCCCCAGTCGACAAAGAGCTGCGCCAGCCCGGCCGCGTCGGTCTGACCCAGGTGGAAGTCGACGTGCACCCGCGCCCGATCGCCGGGCAACAGACTCACTTCGACGGCGTTCATCGGCCACGCGCCGTGCGGTACGCGGCGGTTCGACAAGCGCGTTCGGGCCGCCTCCAGCGCCGCTTCGCGTGCCGACTCGGGCACCGCTCGCAGGTCATGCACCGGGATCGAAGCCGGCGGCACCTCGCGCAGCACCCGCTGCCCGTGCGGCTCAACCACCGTGCGAAGCTGCGCGTGATGGTCGACCAGCGCCTGCCACGCCGCCGCCAGGCGCGCCACGTCGAGCCCGACGCGCTCGTATTCGCCGTACAGATGGCAGTCGACCCCGCCCAGCACGAAGTCGTCGGTGCCGCCGACGAGGTAGGCCTCTTGCACATCGGTGAGTGGGAAGGGCGCAAACGCCTCGTCGGGCAGCGCCGGTGCCGTCAGCAACGTCAACAGCTCGGCCTTCTGCGCGGCGATCTGCGCCTGAAGTTCGGACGGCACCGCCCCGCGCGCCGCGCGCAGACGGAGCTTGCCGTCGACCGCGGTCAGCGTGGCCCCGCGCGCTTCAAGGGCCGCCAGCAACTCTTCGGGCGTCACCAAAGCTCCATATGGGCGCTGTTCAACAAGAGACGCGGTTTTGGCCGGCCGATCGCGCAGCGGCGATTCGCTGCCGAGGCGGGATCAGCCGTCGGTCGGGGCCGAGGTCGGTGTGGGCGCCGGCACCCCGGCGTCGGCAGGCGGCGCTGGCGCGTCGTCGGACGCAGCGGTCATCAGCACCAGCTTGCCGCCCTTCTCTTCGACCGGCACGATCTCACGCACGGGCCGCCGCCCCCAGATCGTCTGGGCGAACAAGGCATCGAGCTGCTCGATGCGCCCGAACTCAACCACGTACATCACGTCGGGCGCGCGCATCTCCAACTCCATGCGCTGCCCCAAACCCAGCGCCGCCAACTCGGCCTGGGTGACGGTGACCACATAGCGATCGGGCTTTGGCCGCTCGGGGCCAAGGGCGATGCCGTCGGTCATGGGCGAGCCGAGCGCGTCGTCAAACGTCGCGCAGCCGCCGCACAGGCCCGCAAGGGTCACCAGGAGCAGGCCCGCGCGCATGGCAGGATGTTGGATACAGAACATTTCCATCGTCTACCACCGGGTCGGGGGGCGCGGCAATGGCCAATGCCACGCGCGTTGCGGCAGGGCAGGGGCGCGGTCATACTGCCCCCGACGGGGAGGGCCGATGCGTGGCTTTGCGCCCTGGTTGATCGCGATGAGCTGCGGCGTTCTCGCCTGCGACGACGGCGATGGCGCGTCGGCGAGCGCCGATGCGACCCGGTGCGCCGACGCCGGGTCGATGCCCGACCGCGCCGTCCCGGACGCCGCGCCGGTCGTCGACGCCGCGCCGCCGGGCCCGGTCGACATTGACGCCGGACCCGACCCGACCGACGTCGCGCGCCGCCTCGCCGAGCATTGCGAAGCGCATGTGGGCCCGGCCCGCGTTGAAGAGGTCGCGCCCGACCTGTTCGTGGCCATCGGCTACGACCTCGCCAACACCATCCTGCTGCGCACCGCCGACGGCAACGTCATCGTCGACGCCGGCATGAGCCCCGCCCGCGCCCGCGCCACCCGCGCCGCCCTCGACGAGGTCGCGCCCGGTCCCGTGGCCGCGGTCATCTACACCCACAGCCACGTCGACCACCTCGGCGGCGCCAGCGTCTGGGTCGACGACGGCACCCCGGTCTTTGCCACCGAAGCGTTGCTCGGCAATCTGGTGGGCCAGTACGGCGCCTTCGCCCAGGCCGAGTCGGCGCGCGGACGCCTCCAGTTCGGCCAGGGCGTGCCGGAAGACCTCCTGCCGTGCAGCGCGCTCGGCCGCCGCGCCGACGTCGACGCCGCCCGCAACTCGGGCGCGCGGCTGCCCACCGAGACCTTCACCGGCCACCGCGCGCTTGATTTTGGCGGCGTCGCGGTCGAGCTGTTCGAGGCCCCCGGCGAGACGGAAGACCAGCTCTTCGTCTGGATTCCGCATCTCGATGCCTTGTTGCCGGGCGACAACTACTACGCCGCCTTCCCCAACCTCTACACCCTGCGCGGCACCACGCCGCGCCCGGTCGATGGCTGGCTGCGCAGCCTCGATGCCATGCGAAGGCTCGATCCGGCGGTGCTGGCGCCCTCGCATACCGCGCCGCTGCTGGGTCGGCCGGCCATCCGCGAGGCGTTGACCGGCTATCGCGATGGCATCCAATGGGTGCGCGACGCGGTGGTGCGCGGGGCCAACGCCGGCCTGCCGCTCGATGCCATCGTCGCCCGCGCGGCGCTGCCCGCGCACCTGGCGGCCGAGCCTGCGCTCGCCGAGTTGTACGGGCAGGTCGATTGGTCGGCGCGCGCGCTGTATGGCAACCACCTGGGCTGGTTCGATGGCCGCGAAGCCACGCTCTACCCACCGCGCCATGTCATCGCCCGCGAGATCGCGCTGATGGGCGGCGCCG
>JAGQJJ010000809.1 GCA_020430675.1 Myxococcales bacterium | reverse complement strand
GGCGGCGACCCGCGCGGCGAAGGTCGAGGCGGCGACCTCATGGTCGGCCGTCAGCACCAGGGCGCGGTTGACCAGCAGCTCGGCCACGCGATCAGCGCCGAGCGCCAGCGCCGCGCGCTCGGCCACGCGCCGCGTGCGCAGAACGGCCTTGAGCTCGATGCGGGGGTCCATCAAGGCCATGGATCCGGCCAGCGCGGGCAGCAGGATGCGGGCGCGTTCGAGGTCATCCTTGGCGTGCATCGCGTTCGGGTGACGGTCGGCGATGGCCAGCTCGGTGAGCACCAGGCGGAACAGCGCGCTCTCGGTCAGTCCCTCGCCCACGCGACCTTGCAGCGCGCGGGGGATGTCAGCCGTCATCGGCCACCACGCGGCGCGCGGCGTCGAGCCGGCCCAGAGCAGCTCGGCGACGCCCTCAAACGGGATGCCTTGATCGATCAGCTCGATGGCTCGATAGCCCCGATAGATCGGACCAAACGGGTCGAGGGTGGTGATGCCGATCTCTTCGGCGACCTCGCCGAGTGCCATGCCGTCGGCGGGCGTTGCGGCGTGCCGCGCGGCATGGCTCAAGACGCGGTCGATATCACTGCGATCATAGAGATAACGGCCATCGGTGGTGACGTAGCGCCGCACCCAGCCATACGAGACATAGGTCTCAAGGCTCGCTGGGTCGATGCCCAGACGCTGCGCCGCGTCGGGCTCGTCAAGGTGGCTTCGCGCCACGCCGGATTCACCGGTCGTGCGCGGGTCGTCGTCGCCGCCGTGATGCATGGGTGGGAACGTGGACCAGCGGCCGTGCCCTGTCAACGGACAAACGGGGGGCCGACCATCAATCCGGGGCGGCGATCGGTTCGACGTAGACCGCGGCGTCGGGTGTGATGCGATAGCCGTCTTCGTGGCGTTCGATCCAGTCTTCAAGACCCAGCTTGCGCAGGCGGCTCAACTCGGCGTAGACGCGGTTGCGTGCCGAGGCGGGGTCGATCGCCGTGCCC
Source organism: Myxococcales bacterium (assembly GCA_020430675.1). The sequence continues at coordinate 1,752 of JAGQJJ010000809.1, read as the reverse complement.
GGCCAGCCGGCGGCGAAGAGCGCGTCGGTCTCGACCGCCTCACCGGGCGCCGAGAGTCGCTGCGCCGCCAGGTGGGCGAGCAGGCGGTGGGCCGCCCGAAAACGCACCACCGAGACCGGCGTTGCGTCGTCGACCTGAAAAGCTCCGCCGTCGGGTGCGATGCGCAGGCCGCGGGCGTCGCGTCGGCGCAGGATGCGCGCCAGCAACCGGGCTTCATCGCTGCGGCGCGCCAATGGCAGCAGGCCATCGCCGGGGGGCTCATCGATCTCGGCCAGCAACTCGGCGGCGTTGGCCCGATCGACAAAAGCGGCGTAGAGCGGCAGCATCAGCGGCGCGATCGGGCGGTCCCACCCCAAGGTGGGAAGCTGCCCGGTGATCGCCTGGTCTTCGATGAGCCGCCGCGCTTCAACAACCAGGCGCTCGGCGGCCCGGTGATGGCCACCGTCGGCGCGCACCGCCGCCAGGCGGCCGCAGATGCGCGCCACCCACTGGCGCTCGGTGGGCGCGGTCGCCGTGAGGCTGAGCGCGCGCTCCAGATGGTGCTCGGCGGCCGACAGGTCGCCGGCCAGATGCTCGATGAGGCCGCGGTCGGCGTGGGCGAGGGCCTCATACTCGGGGTGCCCGTTTGCCGCGTGGGCCGCGATGGCCGCGTCGGAGTCGGCCCGCGCGGCGGCCAGATCGCCGCGCTCGGCGTGCAACCGCGCGCGATCATTGGCGTTATAGGCCCAATGGCACGCCTTGGGCCGGCTGGCCTGGATCGCCAGCACAGGGGCGTAAAGTGCCAGCGCCTCATCCAGCGCGCCCGCCGCCTGCAACAACCCCGCGCGGCATGACAGGCAGTGGGCCTGCTTCCACGGCACGTCGAGGGCACGGCACAAATTGGTGGCCTCTTCATAGAACGCAAGCGCCGCCCGCCAGGCCCGCACGCTGGGTTGAAGCGCCGTGTGGCTGCCCAACCAGTTGAGCGCCACCACCTTGACCCACGGGTTGCGCGCCTGCGAGACGACCGACTTCATCTCCAGGAAGGCGCCGTCCGCGTCGCCCGCCGCGTAGCGGTCGACGGCGGCGAAGAAGCGGGCGCGCGGATCATCGCCCAGTCGGGTCGCGACCTGAGTCATCGCGTCGACCGGCGGCAGTGGGTCATCCCACCAATACATCAACAGCGTGCTCGCCTGATCGGCCATCTCGGCGCGGCCGCTGGCCCAGGCCCACTCCATCACGGCAAACAGCGTCATCAGGTCGCAGCCGCGATGCGGGTGCTCGGGCAGCCGGCCGGCATCGGCGAAGCGCTGGCCCGCGTCGAGCAGCCAGCGCGAGAAGCGGGCGTCGGCGCGCTGCTCGGGGTCGACGGTGGGTGAAGCGGTGGCGGCAAACGCGCGTACGAGCCGCAAGAGCCGGAAGCGGCCTGGGCCCTCGATGCGCAGGAGCCCACGCTGAACCAAGGCGCGCAGGTGTGCCGGGGCATCGCCTTCGAGCAGGGCGGCGGCGGCGTCGAGGTCGAAGAGACCGGGCACTGCTGACAGATCGACCAAGGCCAATCGCTCTTTCTGGGCGAGTTGCTGCCATGCGGGAGCGACCCGATCGATCGGCAGGCCGGGTGGCGGGCGCGCGCCTTCGCCGAGCAGTTCGCCGCCGAGCAGCGGGCGCAGGTCGCCGAGCAGGGCGGGTCCGCGCATCCACCAGGCGTCGGCCAAGGCTTCGACGACCGCCGGCAAGCCGTCGCTGGCTTTCAAGATCAAGGCGAGCCCGGCC
>JAGQJJ010000808.1 GCA_020430675.1 Myxococcales bacterium | reverse complement strand
CGATGACTACGCCGCCGAGGCGTCGGACCCCGCGCCCTGGTATGAGACCTTCGCCTGGGACGCGGGCGTGGCCTACGCCCCCCTGCCCTTCCTCTCAGTCGGCGCTTCGATCGAGCACGGCGAGCCGGTGCTGTACAACGGCATCATCAACCCGCGCTTCATCGACCGCGACCGCACCGAGCTCGCCTTCTCGCTCGTCGCGATCTACTGATCCGCCCCTTCGCGCCGCCCGGCCGCGTAGTTGGTGACGCGCGCCTCGGCGGCCGGCCCGTCACGGACGGGTCGCCAGGCTGCGGTCAAGGCGCGGCCGCGCACTGGCCTGCCTGACAGACCAGATTCTCGCCGCAGGGGCTGCCGTCATCGACCGCGTCGAACACGCAGTCACCGCTCATCGAATCGCAGCGTCCCACCTGGCAGGGATCATCGCTGCGGCAGGCATTTGAATCGAGCGTGACGCAGCGGCCCGCGGCGTGGCAGGCGGAGTGGCGCCACGGATCGGTGCGCATGGCCAGCGGCATCTCGGTGGGCGCGCCGTCGATCGCGGTGCTGCCGCTGATGAGCAGGCTGCCATCGGCGGCGCGGGCCAGATCGACCAGCAAGCCCGGACCGCGATCCCAGATCAGCTTCTCGGGCCCCAGGCCGCCCTCGGGCGTGATCGGGCGCGCCGTCAGCCGTTCGCTGCCCGCCAGCGCCGAGCCGTCGTCATCGACCAGGATGCGCGCCACATCGGTGGTCGTGGGCACCTGATTGAAGGCGACCACGGCGCCCGCGGCGTCGTAGCGCCGGACCCAGAGCTGCAGGCGCGCTGGCTCGCCGTCGAAGTCGAGACCGGCGACCCACAGGCCGCCATCGGGCGTCTCGGCGGCGCTGGTCGCCAGAATCTGGTGGTCGGCGAGCACGATTCGATCGGTCCAGCGCACGCTGCCATCGTCGGCGCGCACCTGCACGAAGCCATCACGGCCCAGGCCCGGGTTGATGCCAAATGAGCCAAACAGGGCAAGGTCACCATTGCGCAGGCCGATCATGCCATCGGGATAGGCCGGATCGGGATCATCGATGGGCACGGTATCGGTCAACTGCCCATCGGGGTCGACGCGCAGCAGATCGGCGAAGGGGTCGTCGACGCCCTGGTTCGGGCGGAAGGCCAGGATGCGCAGCCCGTCGGGCCGTGCGACCGCGTCGATCACGGAGTGATCCAGGCGATCGACGATGTAGACCTCGTCCAGCACCGCGCCATCGGCCGGATCGAGGGTCAGCCGCCGCGTCTGGTAGTCGATGCCATCGGACACATCGTGCAGCGCGATGATGCGATCGCCGTCCAGCAAGAGGGTGCGGATCGACAGCGCCACGCCTGCATCGACTGGGTAGGCGCGCGACCAGACGAGCTCGCCCGCCCCGTCGATCCGCCCCACCCACGGCTCCAACTGCTGCTGCATGTTCAGGATCTGCTGGCCCGCGAGCACCCGGTCCGCCTCGCCGATGAGGCGCGCGGCTTCGACCTTGACCGGGATGGCCGGCCGCAGCACGTGGGCATAGAGCGTCGCCGGGCCGCCGGGGCAGGCCGCGCCCGGCGGCAGGGGCTCCCCGCTGGCGCGGTTGTCGCCGCCGGCGCGACCGAAGCCCGGCACCAGGCCGCTGCTTGCGGTGCCGGTGCGCTCAATTTCAGGCACGCCGTTCTCATCAACGCGCGTCGTCGCGACCAGGCCGTCGGTGTCGATGATCGGGCTGCCCAGGCACGGCGGCCGGTCGCTCTCCCCTTCGATCAAGATCTGATCGGTGGCGACGGCGCCTGAGAGATCGGCTGCGCCCAGGCGCCAATGCCCCGCCTCGACGCCGCGCCAATGGCTGCCGCCGTTGTAGATCCGGCCGTCCCGCCCGATCGCAACGCCAGTCACGCGCGGCTCGCCCGGCAGGTCGATCCGTCCGCGTGGTGTGCCATCGGCCAGATCCCAACCGGCGATCCAGCCGTCGCCGGCCGCGGCGAGCAGTCCACCCGGGCACCACCAGTGCGATCCGCCATTCGCCGCGGGATCGAAGCAGTCGCTGACGCCGATCGGCGGCGCGCGCACCGGTCCGGGCGGCAGGATCGGCGCGCCGAGGCCGCTGATGCGCAGCCCGTCGCCCTCAACCTGCACCGCGAGTCGCTGCAAGGTGTCGCCCAGCCCTGGGCCTTCGGCGTCGACGCGAAGCAACGCGACGGCATGGCCGCTGTCGGGCACGATGACATCGGTGACCCACCCCTCGTCGACTGGCCAATCGCCGACCATTTGCAGGCCACCGGCATCGATCACCAGGGCAACAACCCGATCGGTGAGGCCCACCAGCCAATGGGAGCCGCCGTTCTGCTGTCGGCCATCGCCCAGGCCCCGCAGCGGCGTGCTTGGTCGCGCCGGCAGCGGGAGTTGGCCCCGCACCGCGCCCATCTGTCGATCGACGCGCACAAGCTCGCCGCCCTCGGCAGTGGCCACGGGCCACAGGATCTCGTCTTCGTTCACTGAGGGCGCATGGCAACCGATGGCATCGGGCCGTGGGATCTGCCATCGCAAGGTGCCATCGATGGCATGACCTTGCAGCACGCATCCCATGCCACCAAGCGCCACGAAGACGCTCGCCCGGTCGGTGGGCACCGCGTCCGACGCGAGGCCGATCGCGGTGAAGCCGGCGGGCCACTCGGCGACGCGTATGACCTGGCCCGGGGCGGCCGCCGAAGGGTCGCCCAACCAGAGCCCGGTGGCGTCGGCGTGCACG
>JAGQJJ010000807.1 GCA_020430675.1 Myxococcales bacterium | reverse complement strand
ATCGCTTCGTGGTGTCCTCCTGCTCATCTTCGTCAGCGCCGCCGGCTGGGCGCGCGCCGAAGATGTCACCTGCCAGATCCCCATCAATGACTCGTGCCCGCCCGCCAATACCCCGCCCTCGGCCGTCGATCGCAACGGCGACGGGACGAATGACTGGAAGCTGGGCGAGTTTCGCGATGACTGCGGCAATGTCATCGAGACGTGGTGCATGAGCGGCAACCCCCCGTATTACCTGCCGCTGCTCAACGGCGTCGCCATCGGCAAATGCCCCTGGTGGGGCGGCTGCAACGAAGGCCGGAAGCTGTTGCGCCGGCTGCCCGACGGGCGGCTCTGCATTCATGAGACCGCCTGGGCCTCGCTCGACCAGCAATACGGCGACTCCGATGACAAGCCAGAGACGCCCGGCGTCGATTGGTATGTCTTCCACTTCCGCGCGCCCGACAAGATGTACACCTATTGCATGACCTCGCTTGACGGGCCGGGCGGCGATGACCCCGACGTGCTCGTCGAGCGGCTTTGCGACCGCCCGGTGCCCGGCGGCACGTTTGCCTCGGCGCGCACGTTTGAGTCCTACGAGGCCCTGGCCGCGGCGGCGCGCGCCGACCCCGAGGCGGGCGGCATGGCGCGCATCGAGAGCCTGATCGACCTCAGCGAGATCGGCCAGGCCGCGGGCGGATCGCTGTCATTGACCGTCTCGCATCGCATGCTGCGCGTCGAGACCATCGAAGGCGACGGCCCGGGTGATCTGGCCGAGCGCATCGCCGCTGCGGTCAACGCCGACGAAGAGCTGGCGGCGCATGCCATCTACGCCGAGCCGATTCGGTTTGTGGTGCGCTTGACCAACGTCGATTCACCCGCGCTGGGGCTGGTCAGCCATGATGCAGGCTTGCGCGTGCCCACGCTGGCCGCCGAGTGCGCGCTGGGCGACCGCGGCGAGGTCACCGTGTCATGGCGCGCCCGCGACGCCGCCGCGGTGACGCGCAATGGCGTGCCCATCGCAACGGACCGCGCCGGCTCGCTGGTCGACCCCGTGCCCGCGCCCGGCCTCAACACCTACGTCGTCTCGGCGCCGACGCTCGGCCTGCCCTTGCGCGCCGAGTGCGCCGTCGACTTCGACCCGGTGCTGCCGCCCTGCCTCGGCGACGTGCGGCGCGACCAGCGGCTCGACGCGCTCGACATTCAGCGCCTCATCAACATCATCCTCGAAGTCTCGCCGGGCGCCGCTGCGGGGGATCTGAACGGTGACGGCCAGATCAACGTGCTCGACGTGCAGCTCGCCATCAACAAGGTGCTGGGGCTGCCCGGGCCGCAGGTCGACCCAGCCGCCTTCCGCCGCGACGCCCGCCCGCTGGCCGCCGATGAAGCGATGCTCGGCGCCGTGCGCGCCTCGCCGGATGTGGGCGCGCTGTCAGAGAACCTGGCGGCGATGGGCGCGGGCTTCGACGTCGCGCGCGGCACGTCGGTGCGCCTGAGCGCCGAGGGCGCCGAGCGCCTGATCGCCAGCATGCCGGTGACCGGGCCGACCGACGCCTTCTTCGCTTCGGTGGTCTATGCCATGGACGACGACGGCAATGACTGGGCGGTCGGCATCGATCTGGCCGAAGGCGGGCAGCTTCGCGTCTCGGACTTTGCCGACGAAGCGGTGCTGGCCACGGTCGCCGATGATGGCATCGCGCCGGCCTGCGAGCGCACCTACGATGACCGCACGCCGCGATGGCAGTGCATGGCCGAATGCCTCAACAGCGTGATGCTCTCGGGCCGCTGCGCCGCCGCTTGCGGCCCCGATGGCGGCTGCCAGCTCTGCCTCGCCGATCCCATCGGCCTCTGCGTCGCCCATTGCGCGCCCCGACCGGCGGTGCGCGCGCCGCGCCTCGCGGTGATGCGCGGGCCATCGAACCATGCGGGCGAGGTGCATATGGTGACGTTGGGCGGCGACCTGCCGGCGGGCGTCGAAGCCTATGGCATCGAGCGCACCTGCCAGGGCGGCGATGGCTTCGCGCCGGTGGCGCGGCTCGACGCCGAGCACCGGACCGCCGTGCTGAGCGCGCCGGTCGTGTGGCCGACCCATCCGATGACCCTCTTCGACGAGTCGGCGCTCGCGGTGCTGGGGCGCTTCGACGAATACGTCGCGCTGCTGACCGAGGTCCCGATCGACATCTGCCGCCGCGACCGCGCCTGCGCGCAGCAGCTCGATGGCATCGTCACCGCGCTGGGCGAAGCCGAGGCCGCGGGCGAGGCGATCGCCGAAGAACTGTCGGGCCCGGCGCTCGGCCCCTTCATCGAGCGCCCCGAGGTCCTGGCCTGCCGCTACCGCGGCGTCGGCCTGGGCGTCGGCGATCAGCTCGAAGAGGGCCCGGGGCGCAACCGGGTCTATGCCGACTGGGAGGCGGTCATCAACGATCCCGCCGATCCCTGCGATGGCATGACCCCGCTGGCCTGTTATGCCGCGCGCCTGCGCCGGTGGATGCAGCGGGTCTGCGGCGAGGTCGACGCGCAGGGCAACGCCGTCAACCCGGCGCCGGCGATCGAAGACCTGGACCCGCCCTTCCGCCGCATGTGCCAGGCGATTCGCAATGGCTGGGTCACCTTTGCCGACCCGGTCTGCGAGCCGCTCGAGGGCGGCACGGCCAACGGCGTGACGACCAGCGAGCCCCCCGACGACCCCCCGCCCGACGAGCTGCCGCCCGGCGGCGAGGTCTCGCGGGTTGCGTTCGACACCGAGTTCCTCGCCCGCGATGTCTGCTCGTATGG
>JAGQJJ010000080.1 GCA_020430675.1 Myxococcales bacterium | reverse complement strand
GTGCCGCCAGATTCTGGCGACCGATGGCCTCAACGCACCGCACTTCGTGCTCGAAGCGCTCGTGCCCGACGCCGGCCCGCCCGACGCGACGCCGGTCGACGCCGAGCCGCCGCCGCCCGACGCGGCGCGCGCGCCGCCGCATCGCCGTCGGGCACCGAAGCCGACGTTTGTCACGCTCGACGCCTATGTGACCGCCGAGGTGCTGCTCGACGGCGACGTGGTGGGCGTGACCCCGCTCAAGGTGCGGGTCGGCACGCAGCCGCTGCGATTTGTCTTGCGGGCGAAGGGCTACGCGCCCACGCCGCATGTGGTGCGCCCCGGCGATTCGGGCACGGTGAAGCTCGAGCTGGCCAAACCGGCGCGCCTGACGCTGCGGGTGGTGCCGCCGGCCAGCGAGATCTACCTCGACGGGCAGAAGATCGGCACCGGCTGGCTCGATGAGCACATCACGACGCCGGGTGCCCATCAGCTCGAGCTGCGCTACTATCGCGACGGCCAGCTCGTCGGCCGGGTAGGGCCGCGCGACCTGGTCCTCGAAGCCGGCAAGGAGAGCCAGCTCGGCGAGATTCGCGTGCCCCTCGGCGGGCCGCCCGGAGGAAGCCCTTGACCGCTGACATCACAAGGACGCAGATGTCGACCGACGTCGAGCGCCTGCGGACCCACGACTACACCCTCGAAGTGGTCGATGGCGCCGATGCCGGCCGCCGCCTGCAGACCCGGGCGCGCGTGGTGCGCATCGGCACCAGCCCCGACTGCGACCTCGAGCTCGACGACAGCACCACCAGCCGCTTTCACGCCCGCATCGAGGCCGACTTCTTCGGCCATCGGCTGATCGACGAAGACAGCAAAAACGGCACCTTCATCAACGACATGCGGGTGCGCGACGCCTACCTGCCGCCCGGCGCCCGGGTGCGCATCGGCGGCAATGTGCTGCGCTATCAGCCGGGCAACGAGCAGGTCGAGATCACCCTGGCCAAAACCAACAGCTTCGGGCGCATGCTCGGGCAGTCAGCGGCCATGCGCGAGATCTTCGCGATTCTGGAGCGCATCTCGCCGACCGACATGACGGTGCTCATCGAGGGCGAGAGCGGCACCGGCAAGGAGCTGATCGCCGAGGCGGTGCATCAGCATTCGCGGCGCGCCTCGGGACCGCTGGTGGTCTTCGACTGCTCGGCGGTGGCGCCGAACCTGATCGAGAGCGAGCTTTTCGGCCATGTGAAGGGCGCGTTCACCGGGGCCACGCAGAGCCGGGCCGGCGCCTTCGAGCGCGCCGATGGCGGCACGCTCTTCCTCGACGAGCTGGGCGAGCTGCCGATCGACTTGCAGCCCAAGCTGCTGCGCGCGTTGGAGCAGCGCGTGGTGCGTCCGGTGGGCGGCGATCGGCCGGTGCAGGTCGACGTGCGCATCGTGGCGGCGACCAACCGCAACCTGCAGAAAGAGGTCGAGGCCGGCAATTTCCGCCAGGATCTTTATTACCGCCTGGCGGTCATTCGCGTGGTCATCCCGCCGTTGCGGCGCCGCGTCGAAGACATCCCGCTGCTGGTGCGGCACTTCCTCGGAGAGATCGAGTCGCCCGAAGGCAAGCAGGTGCAGGTCGGCTACGACACCATCCTCAAGCTGCAGCGCCATCGGTGGCCGGGCAACGTGCGCGAGCTGCGCAACTTTGTCGAGCGTGCGGCGTTGCTGGCGACCGACAACCGGCTGGAGACGCGCTACCTGATGCCGCCGAGCTTCGGCGATACGCAGAGCCGCGCCCCCGAGGTGCGCGACGCCGCCTCGCCGAGCCCGACCACGACCGCGCTGGCCGAGCTGGACGAAGACCTGCCGTTCAAAGACGCCAAGGCGCGCCTGATCGACGCCTTCGAGCGCGCCTATTGGAGCCGGCTGCTCGAGAAGACCAACGGCAATATCAGCGCCGCGGCCCGGGTGGCGGGCATTCACCGCAAGAGCGCGGAATATCTGCTGAAAAAGCTCGACCTGCGCGGCGCGGGCTGACCGCCCCGCGCGGTTGTTCGCTCAGTTGTCGCCGCAGGTGAAGACCTGGACCTCGCCGCCCTCGGGCACGGCGTCGAGGTACTCGATGTCCATCGTGGGCACCGCGAGCTGGTCGGCGCTGGTATTGAGGAAGAGGGTGTAGAGCGCCTCGCCGTCGGGCGGCAGACAGCCGCCGGCCAGCACGATGCGCTGCTCGCCGTTGGCCAGCGCCGGGGTGACCTGGAAGTCGTGGGCCATCGTCACGCCGTCGCTGTAGTCGAAGCGAATGGGCTCGCTCTGGCGCAGCGCGAGCACCAGCGGCGCGGCCGGGCTGCCGCCGAAGAAGGCGTTGGCCTGCACGCCCCAGCGCAGCGCGACGGCCGGCGTGCCCACCGGCAGGTTGATGTGGAACTGCTTGTACGCCGGCACGCCGGTCTCGTTGAAGCCGCCGAAGCCCAGGCTCTGACGCCCTTCCACCAGGTGCGGGATGCGGTCGCGGCTGGCCTCGGCGTTGAAGCGCACAAACGGCAGCGAGCGCACGCACTCGCCGAAGCCATGCTCGGTCAGCACCTCATCGACCTGCGCGGCGATCTCGGGGCTGATCGCCGCCGCCTCGGCGCGGAACAGCGCGCCCGCCTCGCGGTGGGTGGTCGACTCGGTGAACTGCATCAGCCCGTTGAAGGCGATCTGGTCGGCGGCCTCGGCGCCGATCGCTTCGCGCACGTCCCACATTGTCGAGCCGATGATCTGCCCCTGGGCGTGCACCTCGTCGATCGTGTCGTTCGGGCAGCCGCGGAAGCTCGACACGTCGCGCAGCCCGCCGCCCACGCCCAGGCCGTTGGCGACGTAGGCGCCGATGACCGGGTTGTCGGCCAGTGAAGCGGCGAAGTAGTCGGCGATGCCTTCGTTCATCGACGCCGACGAGTTGTCGAGGCCGTACTCGTCGGGCACGGCCTGCGCCTGCAGGCGGCCGGTGCCCACCACCGCGTGGGTGTACTCGTGGTAGATGACCGGCGCGTCGTAGGCGAAGTCGACCTGATCCTGGAAGAAGATGATCGAGTCGCTGTCGCGCGGCGGCAGGCCGAACTGCTGGGCAAAGAGCTCCCAGTTCTCGCGCGGGAAGAACGCCGCGTTGGCAAACGGGATCCAACCGTCGGGGCCGGGCATGATACCGGGGATGGGCAGCGGCGGATCGGTCTTGAACTGCACGTTGACCAGCGCGGGCAACGGGAAGTCCATGTCGGTGAAGCCGAAGGTGTCCTTGAAGTAGTCATGCACCCGGTTGACGTGGTGATACATCATCAGCTCAGAGAACGAGTCGTTCGGATCGCGATCGTCCTCCGGCGGCGCGATGTGGTCGTAGTGCCCGTTCGGTCCCGGGCGGGCGACCTGCACCTCGTGGCACAAAGACACGGTGATGCCGATGCCGGGGATCATGCCCTGCACGCCGCCGGGCTCGTTGAGGCAGTTGAAGACCTCGACCGACGGGCTGGTAAGCCGGCCATCGGGCGTCGTCACCGCGGGCAGCACCACGCGGCTGAGCTGGCCTTCGTCGGTGACCGGATCCTGCAAGTAGATCAGCGCCTCGGGCTCTTCGAGGATCACCGGCGTCGCGTCGGGCGGCTGCATATCGGCGGCCGCGTCTTCGGGCTGCGGCGCGGCGTCCTGCACGGCGGCGTCTTCTTCGATCGCGGTGTCGGGCCGGGCGGCGTCATCATCGACGATGATCAGCATGTCGGTGCCCGGGTCTTCGGCCGAGTCGTCGTCATCGCAGGCGGTCAGGGCAAACGCACCGACGAGCAGCGCGGCGAGCCACAACGGGTTATGCGTCGTCTTCATCACCGCCTCCTCAGTGCACCACGCGGTTGCGCACGCTGAGGATCTCGCCCGTGTGGGCGTCGATCCGAACGACGAGGTGCTCGGCGAGCGGCTGACGGCTCAGCTCGACCTCGTAGACCTCGGTGCCCACGCCGGCGAAGGCGACCACGGCCTTGCGCACGACCGAAGGCGCCAGCGCGACGGGCGCGTCGGCGGCGGCGCCAGTCACCTTGCGCTGCGCGATGAGGCGGGCGGTCTCTTCGTCGATCGTGGCGCGGTTGAAGCGCGTGATGGGCGCGGTGTCGCCGCCCAGCGAGATCACGTTGCCGGCGTCATCGAGCGTCACCACGACGCTCCGGTCGAGCACCGGCAGGCCGGCGTGCTGCGGGCGGAAGCGCACGATGGTGCGGCCCGAGACCTGGTTGGCTTCGATGAAGTCCACCGCGTCGGCGCCCACCAGCTCGGGGTTGAGCCACAAGAACGCCTCGGCGCGGGCGCGGGGCGTGGCGCCCTCGGTGGGCACGCGCAGGCCGGTGAGCAGCGCCGGGGTGGGCTGGCCGGGGCGGAAGGTCGCCTTGAGCGACGGGAAATCGGCGCGCAGCGCGTCGACCCGTTCGCGCACATGAAACACGAATGGGTGTGCCTGCGCGGCGCCGCCGAGCAGGAGCCCGCTGACGAGCAACAGCGCGCGGGCGGTGGGAGCGGTCATGCCGTACCTCCGTGGGGGGGACCAATGCGGCGCAAGGATTCATGAACCGGGCGATGGACGCCCGTGCAAAATGCTGCCCTCATCGCGGGGCGCAGCGGCGAGCGCGCTCCGCGGCGTCACCCCCGGGCGTCAGTTGCCGACGGCGTAGCCCACGCGCTGGCGGAGCTGGAAGTAGGGCTCCGACAAGGCAAAGAGCATCATCGCCCGCGCCCGCTCGGGCACCGAGAGGCTGCTGACCGGCGTCTGGATGCGCTTGAGCTGCCGCATGGCGGTGCCGAGGTCATTGCAGATCAGCAGCCCCAGCCGGCTCGCGGTGTGCTCGACGGCGTCGAGCCAGGTCGACACGCCGTAGTTCGGCTGGCCGACCTGCGGCGCGAGCAGGCCGCGGAAGACATCCTGCTCGCTCGGCGGCAGGTCGCGCAGCAGCTCGACGACCGCGGGGTCGATGACCGAGCTTTGCACCCGCGGATCGAGCCAGTGGTGCACCGAGACCAGCAGCCCCACCAGCCGCGCCTCGCGCTGCGGCTGCGTCTCGTCGACGGTGGCCAGGAAATGCTGCTGGCCCATCAGATAGAGCTGCCGCGAGGTGAGGAAGACCACCTCTTCGGGCGGCCGATGCTCCAGATCGGGCCCGATGAGCAGCGCGGGGCGGGCCAGATTGCCGGTCGCGACGCCCTCCACATGCGGCGAGAAGAAGATGTCAGGCGTGGCGACCCCGATGATGCCCGCCGCGTAGTCGATCACCTGCCGCACCGGCTCGCCCGGCTGGATGGCGCGCCCCACGCCCAGCGCCTTCGGGGTGCGCACGATATGGGGCCCGAGCACCGCGTAGAGCCGGCTGAAGAGGCCATCGAGCGCCTCGTTTTTGCTCGCCCACGTCAGCAGCTTCCAGTCCACCGCGTCGAGCGTGCCCACCTGCAGGTTGGCCTGGCGCTGCAGGCCGCCTTCGTAGAGGTGGTTCTCCTCTTCGTTCGAGCGCCCGAGCGTGACCAGCGCCTGGCAGACGCACCACGCCGCGTCGAGGCGTTCGAGGCCGCAGAAGACGCGCACCAGGTGGTGGTAGGGCTCGGCGTCGGCGACGTCCTGCTGGATCATCTTGAAGTAGTGGCGCGCCGCCTCTTCGAGATGCCCGAGCAGCACGCAAAGCTCGGCGACGATGCCGCGCGCCTCGCGGTCGTCGGGGCGGCGCTTGACCACGATGTTGTACGCCTTGAGCGCCTCTTCGTAGTTGCCGAGCCGGGTGCGGTTGATCTCACCCAGGTTGCGGGCCAGGCTCATGATCACGTTGGTGTCGAGCCGGTGCTCGCGGGCCCGGGCCAGCATCTTGCGGTAATAGCGGTCCTGGCGGATGTAGTCGCGGTCTTTGGTCAGGATCTCATCGATCGCGGCGAAGGCCTTGATCATCGTCGGGTCGAGCTCAAGCGCCCGGTCGAGCGTGCGCACCGCGATGTAATGGTCTTCGAGCTTGTCGCGCTGGATGATGCCCATCGCGTAGACGTAGGCCGCCTGCTTCTGCGGGTCGGTCTCAACCGCCGCCAGCTTCTTGAGCACCTTGAGCGAGGCTTCCCACTGGCCGGTGGATCGGTAGGCGTCCATCAGCCGGACGAGCACCAGCTTGTCATCGGGCCGCACCTCCAGCGCGCGGAACCACGCATCGACCGCCTCGCGTGGCGCGTTGAGGCGTTGGATGTAGACGTCGCCCTGCTCCAGAAAGCGCTGGTAGCGCTCGGTGCGCTCATCGCTATGGGCCGCTTCGACGCCCAGCTGATGAGCCAGCTCGACAAAACGCTCTTGCTTTTCGAGCAGTTGCCGCAGCTCGCGCGAGAGCAGCAGATCGTCGGGCGCGAGGCGCGCGGCCTCTTTGTAGTGATGCGTCGCCCGCTTGTCGTCGTCCAGGCGGTCGCGGAAGATCACACCCAGCCGCCGGTGCATCGGCGCCGGGTCGACGCCGCCGGGGCGCAGCTCGATGCACTCGCTGTAGATGCGCACCAGCTCATCCCAGGCGCCGCTCTCTTCGGCGAGGCGCTCCAGGGTGCTCTCCAGCCCGTCGTCGGGCGCCTCTTGATAGAGGCGGCCCAGCCATTCGAGCGCCTCGACCGGCGCGTTCAGCTTCGTCTCCAGCAGGCGCCCCACGCGCAGGAACAACCGGCGGCGCGCTTCGGGCTCGGTCACGTAGTTGACGCGGGTGCGCAGGAGCTGGGTGAGACCCTCCCAGTCCTCGGCCTGCTCATAGAAGGCGGTCAGCGCCTGCAGGGCCTCTTGATCGTCGGGCTTGAGCACCAGGATGCGGCGCAGGTGGCGCCCGGCGTCCTCCTCGCGATCGAGCGCTTCGTACCAGCCGACCAGCCGCCGGTGCAGCGGCCATGCGCCGCGGGCGGTCACGTCGCCCAGCGCGCGCTCGTAGGCGGTCAGCAGCGCATCCCACTGCCCGGTCTTGGCCGCCAGGCGCCCCAGGTGCAGCCCGAAGCGGCCATCATCCTTGCTCTCGCCGAACGCTTCGAGCCCGACGACCAGGGCGTTCTCGTCGTTGCCCTGCCGTTCGAAGACCTCGCCCAGCCGGGCGAACAGGTCGACCCGCTCGGGCTCGCGCTCGACGCGCGCCAAAAGCAGGGCGGCCAGCTCATCCCAGCGCTCCGCCTTTTCGAGCAGCTCGCTGAGGGCCTCGGCCGCGTCGCGGTCGGTGGGCTCCTCGTCGAGGCGTGCGCGCAGGGCCTCCTCATCCATGCCTTCGGATCCTCCGTCAGCCGCCCACGAGGCGGTGGATCGCGCCTTCGGTGAAGTCGGCCACGTACAGTTCGCCGCGATGGTCGACCCCGAAGGTCGACGGGTTGATGGGCCAGCGCCCCAAAGCGAGCGCCGCGTCGCCGGCCACCCGCTTGCCGTCGGTGGGCAGCTCGATGGCCCACAGCCGACCGCTCACGAAGTCGGCAAAAACATAGCGCCCGCGCAGCGCTGGCACCGCGTCGCCGCCATAGACAAAGCCGCCGGTGATCGAGCTGCCATCGGCGCGCGGGTACTCATAGATGGGATCGACCAGCCCCGCGGCTTTGCAGGCGCGGTCGGCGGGGAAGCAATGCGCGGCCTCGCGGGCGTTCCAGCCGTGGTTTTCGCCGCGGCCGACGATCGTGATCTCTTCCCACAGGTTCTGGCCCACATCGGCCACCACCAGCCGGCCATCGGGCGCAAACGAGAAGCGCCACGGGTTGCGCAGGCCGAAGGCGAAGATCTCGGGCCGCGCGTCGGCGCGGTCGATGAACGGGTTGTCCTTGGGCACGCCGTAAAGCTCGCTCGGCGCGTCGATGTCGAGGCGCAGCATGGCGCCGAGCAAGGTGCCCGGGTTCTGGCCGTTGCCTTCGGGATCGCCCGCCGAGCCGCCGTCGCCCAGGCCCATGTACAGCATGCCGTCGGGCCCGAACGCGAGCTGGCCCGCGTTGTGGTTGCCGTAGGGCTGCGGCACGTCGAGCAGCACGCGACGAGCAACCGGCGGCGCGCGCGGTGCGCCCGGCGCGGCGTTCCACTCGGCGAGGCGCGTGACCGCCTCGCCGTCGCGCGAGACGACGGTGTTGATGAAAAAGCGCCCGTTTTCGGTGAACTTGGGATGAAAGGCCAGCCCGAGCAGGCCCTGCTCGGAGCGGGTCAGCACCTCGACCTCGAACCACCGGCCGATCTTGCCATTGGCCAGGTCGAGCAGATGCGCGGCGCCGCTCTTCTCCAACACCACCAGCACGCCGGGCTGGCCGGGCATCGGTTGAATGTCAGTGGGCTGCTTGAAGCCGCTGGCGACCCGCTCCAGGCGGATGTTGATGCGGCGGCGCTGCGCGTCGAGGCCGTCGAAGACCGGCGCGGCCGAGACCGCACCGGGCGCGGTCACCGCTGGATCGCCGGCGCAAGCGAAGGGTGGACCGCTGACGCTGACCGCCAGCGCGGCGCTTGCCACGAGCGCTCCCAACAGGATCGCTTGTCTGGGCTTCATCCCTCCTCCGCCCATTACGGCGCCCTCGCAGGCTGAGGCATCGGGGGGCGGAAGTAAATGGGTTTGCGGCCCGTTGAGCGGCGGGGGCAGGGCAGGGTGGCATCGACGGGACCAAGGGCGCGCGATCGGCCCTCGGTCACCGCGCTCACTTGCCGGTCGCGGCCTTCTCGGCGTTGTCGACCGTGTCGTTGACGCCTTCCTTCGCGGTGTCGACCGTCTGGTTGGCGGCCTTCTTGGCGTCATCAACCGGGCGGTTGGCGGCCTTGATCGCCTCTTCGGTGATGCCCATCTCGCCGGCGCCGGCGATGAACTTGGCGATGGCGGTGCCCGCGCGGCCCGGCACGCCCTTGACCTTGTCCTGGGCGGCGGCGATGCGGTCCTGCGCGTCCTTCTGGATGGTCTTGACCTCGCCCTGCTGCTGCTTGGCCTCGGCCTTCTCCTTGGCCGACGAGAACGGGTTGGCCGCCTTGGCGCCGGCGCTGGCCGAGGCCTGGGTGGCCAGCTTCGGCACGGCGACCGAGCGCTTGGCCAGCTCGCCGATCAGGCCCTGGGCGCGATCGGGGGTGGCGAGAAGGTCGTTGCGGAAGCCGGTCACGTTGGCGATGAGCACTTCCAGCTCGGTGCGCGACTTGCCCTGCACGGTCTCGGGGATGTTGATCGCCTCGCCGGCCAGCGCGTTGTTGAGCACCGCGCTGAAGTCATCAGCGTTGATCTTGAGCCGGGTCGGGGCGCCCTTGAGCTGCTCGAGCATCGAGTCGACGCCGTCGATGGGCTTGAGCACCTTGTCGACCTCAGCGTCGACCTCCGCCGGGGTGTCCTTGAGCTGCTGGAAGGCGCTGCGGCTGTCGCTGCTCGCGCTGCCCGACTTCTTGCTCTTGCCGCCGCCACCGCACGCCGCCAGGCCGGCGCCGCACATCAAAACCACCGCCCACGTCAGAATGCCTCGCATGTTCTCTCCTCGTCCTCGGGTTGGGCCCGCGCACGCTAGGCCAATCGGACCAGACCGTCAACGCTGCCGTCGCCGATGCGGGGAACCGCGCAGGCCGGCCGATCGGCGGCCAGACCCTTGCAGACCCGCCGGGGCGGGTCGATGATGCAGGCGATCGGAGCGAGACCCCCCATGCGCGCCCTCCCATGGCTGCTGCTCAGCGCGCTGGCCGCGCCCGGATTTGCGGGGGCGGTCGAGCCGACGCAGGCCACCGTCGAGCGCGCCTCATTGCCCTTCGTGCCCGCGTTTTTCGGCGGCGTCTTCGGCGACATGACCATCGAGGCGCGTTTTGATGGCTGGCTGGCCGACGACGACGTGCCCTTCGACGCCGACGCGCTCACCTTTCACCTGGGCTACCTGCATTACATCGACGGCCACGGGCGCCTGAGCCTCGGCGGCTATCTGGGCAGCGCGTGGTCGCGCGACGAGGGCATCGCCGAGACGGTGGGCTTCAAGCGGCTCGACCTCGGCGCGCTGGTGCGTTTGCGGGCCATCAGCGATCAGTTCCTGCACTGGTCGGCGGCCGCCTTTCTCGAAGCGGGTCCGGTGTGGCTCGACCGCGTGCCCGAGGGCCGCAGCGGCGACGTGGCCGCGCGCTGGGCCTTTGGCGTCGAGACCGGCCCCGGCCTGCTCTGGCATGTGGCGCCCTATCTGTTCGCCGAGACGCTCGGGCGCATCGGGCTCGAGTCGAGCCATTACGGCGGCGTGCAGGTGTGGACGGTGACCGCGGGCTTGCGGATCGCGTTCGAGTACGGCGTGCGCGGCCGCGATCTGCCCGATTGCGCCATCAATCCGCGCGAGTACGGGCCCTGCCCTTGACTTTGGTCGGTCGCCTTCAGGCTTCGGGTACGCGGTGGCGGCGCCGGTTGCGCATGCGCATGTTGAGCAGCTCGACGACCAGCGAGAAGCCCATCGCGGTATAGATATAGCCCTTCGAGACGTGCATGCCGGTGCCCTCCATCAGCAGCGTGCCGCCGA
>JAGQJJ010000806.1 GCA_020430675.1 Myxococcales bacterium | reverse complement strand
GTCGCCCGATGTGAGGTCGGGGCTCGCCAGATCGGAGATCGGCTCGACGGACGCGCGCTCGGGGTGCAGGGCGGCCGCGCTCGGCGCCTCGCCAGCGTGCTCTTCGGGCGCAGTCGGCGCGGTCGGTGCGGTCGGCGCGCTCGCCAGCGGACCAACCGGACGCCGGGCCTCGCGCGGAACCCGCGCCACGAGCGGCGACGACGGCCTCGCGGGCAGGGTCTCGAGCGCCGCCTCCAGCGCCGCGGCCATCGCCTCAGCGCTCGGGTAACGATCCGCCGGCGCCTTGGCCATCGCCCGGTGGATCACGGCGGCGAGCGCCGCGGGCACGGTCGACGGCAACGCAGGCACCGGCTCGCCGAGGTGCGCCAGGTAGACCGCCGGCGCCGGCTGCGGAAACGGGCAGCGCCCCGTCAACACCCGGAAGAGCGTCACCCCCAGCGCGTACAGGTCGGACGCCGGCGCGGCCCGCCCCTGAATCTGCTCGGGCGCCATGTACGCCGGGGTGCCCAGCGCGGCGCCGGGCCGCGTCCGCTCCGGCGAGGCGTCGTCGAGCAGGGCGTCGACCGACCCGTCCACCTGGGCGACGCCAAAGTCGAGCAACTGCACCCAGACGCCGTCGGGGTGATCGCGGACCATCAGGTTGCCCGGCTTCACGTCGCGGTGCACAACGCCGGATCGGTGGGCTTCGCCGAGCGCGTCGAGGGTCTGCAGCGCGACCCGGATCGCCGTCGCAGGATCGAGCGGGCCCAACGCCCCGATCACTGTGTCGAGCGGCAGGCCTTCGACGAACTCCTGCACCATGTAGGTGCGCCCGTCCTCCTCACGCCCGTAGTCGTAGACCCGCACGATGTGCGGATGGCGCAGGCGCATCAAGGTGCGCGCCTCGCGGCGGAAGCGTTGACTGGGCGTGCCGTCGAAGTGGAACGCGATCTTGATCGCCACCGGCACGTCGAGCAGCAGGTGCCAGCCACGGTACACCGCGCCGAAGCCGCCCATGCCGAGCAACTCATCCACGCGGTACTTGCCGCCGAGCACTCTGTCGACCCCGGTCGGGCTCGGAATGCTCAAGACCTCTCCTGCGGACTCCGGTGGCCCCCGTCGCCGTCATCGAGCGACTTCGGGCGACAGTATAGGCCGCACAGCGGTGCGCGGCACCGTTGATCCCGTCGCGCTTGTCCGCGACGCCGCTGGCAGCGTTCTGTCGCTGCGCGACCGGCCTGCGCCCCGTCGGGTCGCGGGCTTGGCCGCTCGACGATGCTTGGGCATCGCCTCCGCTCTCGGCCTTGCAGCGACGCCGCGTTCGGCGCGCTTGGGGCATCAACGGACATGCGCACCGCGATCAGATGCGCGCGCGTCGCCGCCCTGGTCGCGCGCGAGTGGGTTCGCGCGGTCCATTGGGCCAATGGGCGATCGTCTTGCGGGCGCCGATGCTGAGTTCATCAGCGAAACGCCGCTGCAGGGCCCACGATCGCGGCAGGTCACACCCTCTGCGGGTCATGGTCATGGCCCAGGCGGGGCTGCGGTCTGCAGCCGACCGTCACCCGATTGACGGGTGTTCGTTTTCCGATCGGCACGATTCTTGCCGGCGTCGGCCGGACCCAAAGAGTGGAGTGCCGATGCGAACGCCCGCCGTCATCTTCCTGACCGCCTGCACGCTGCTTGCGTGCGCTGAAGATCCCACCGAAGACCCGGAACGCGGCGCGCCCGATGGCATGTTTGTCATCACCGACGACGCCGCCCGCCCCGATGCCCAGACCGCAGACTTCGACGCCGGCGCCGACAGCGCGCTGACGCCCGATGCCGAGGCCATGCCCGACGCCGCGCCCGACCTGGCGCCCGACGGTCCGCCGCCCCGCGGCGAGGCCGGGCCCGGCGAAGCCTGCGCGACCGACAACGACTGCGCCGAGGGCGTCTGCCTGAGCGAACCGGGCTATCCCGGCGGCTACTGCGCGATCACCGGCTGCGGCCCTGACGCGCCCTGCCCGAACGGCACCACCTGCGTCGACCGCGACGAGGGCCCGATCTGCGCCGCCGCCTGCACCGACCAGGACTGCCGCGCGGGCTACGCCTGCGTCGACGCCAACGGCGCGCCGGTGTGCCTGCCGGGCGCGCCAGGCGCCGGCCGCGTTGACGGTCTGCCCTGCAGCCGCGACGACCAGTGCGCTGGCGGCGACTGCATCATCGACTGGCCGGGCGGCTTCTGCACCACGGTCAACTGCGCCGATCGCACCAACTGCGCGCGCGGCGACCAGGCCGAGACCGACAACCGCTGCTTCGTGGCCAACCGCCCCCCATTCTGCGTGCGCATGTGCGTCGCGCCGACCGATTGCCGCGCCGGTTATGTCTGCGAGCCGGTCGGCCAGGGCCTGGGCGTCTGCTTCCCCAACCCCAATGAACCGCTGCTCGATCCCGAAGAGATCGCCGACTCGCCGCTGGGCATCGAGTGCATCGCGCCCGACGCGCGCGGCGGCGTCGCGTGGCCGTTCGACGTGGCCGAAGGCACCACCGCGTACATGGTCGTGCCGTTCAGCGAAGACGGCGCCGACCTTCAGCCCCTCTCGATCGTGCGCCCCGACGGCGCGACCATCGATTTCCGCGGGCGCAATTCCTTCCAGAGCGCGCCTTCGCAGGTCTTCGGCGGCCAGAACCCGACCGTGGTGCCGGCGACGCGCAACCACGCCGACCAGCTCGCTTCGGGTCGGCACAGCTATCTGGTCAACAGCGGCGCCTCGCGGGTGTGCTGGTATCGCCT
>JAGQJJ010000805.1 GCA_020430675.1 Myxococcales bacterium | reverse complement strand
GCCGTGCGACCGCTGCGCCGGGCCGAGCGCACCGAATTGCCGTGGCGCGTGGCGCTCGCCGCCGCCGGCACCGCGGCCTGGCGTTTTCGCGACCGCGCCGAGCGCGGCGAAGCGAGCCGGGCCCGCGATTGGCGACCCATGGCCGACCTCGCCGATCGGGCGGCGCGCTGGGCCCGCACGGGCCGACTGGACGACGCGCAAACGGTCCGGTGATCCGCTTGTCGCGGTCGGGCGTCGGCGCTATGTTCGATTCGCCCATCGAGGAGGCCGCCATGAAGGACCGCGCCCAGCCGAATCTGGCCGAGCTGTTGAACCACGACGCCGAACCCACCCAGACGGGTTCGACCCTGCCCCCCAGCCTCGCGGGCTTCGGCGGGCTCTCGTCGGCGGCACAGTCCGACGAGCTGATGCAGCAGATGGTGCAGCGCAAGGCCGACGGTCCGGCGAAGGCCGACGGTGTCCAGGCGGCGGCGGCCAGCGGGCTGCGCGGACCGGGCGAGAAGCTGCCCCACCTCGATGCCATCCAGCGTTCGTTTGGCAAACATGATGTCTCGGACGTGCAGGCCCATGTGGGCGGCCCGGCGGCGCAAGCGGCCGACGCGCTCAACGCGCAGGCCTATGCCACCGGTCGCGAGGTCGCTTTTGCCGGCGCACCCGACCTGCACACCGCGGCGCACGAAGCCGCGCACGTCGTGCAGCAGGGCGGCGGTGTACGGCTCAAGGGCGGCGTCGACTCCATCGGCGACGAATACGAGCGCCACGCCGACGCGGTCGCCGACCAGGTGGTCGCCGGCCAGTCGGCCGAGGGCCTGCTCGATCGCTTCGGCGGCGGCGGCAAGAGCAGCGAGCCGGTCGTGCAGCGACGCGGCCTGATGGACATGGCGATGGACGCCCTCAACCTGCGCGACAACGAAGCCGCGCTCGATGAGTGGGAAGACTACCAGGATGCCATGGCCGAGAAGACGCTGTTCGTCTCGGGCACCCACAGCGCGAAGAACTTCCAGTCGACCACGCGCATCGGCGCCTTCGATGCCAATTACAATGCCAGCACGGGCATCCTCGACATCGAGTGCCGGTGTGCTTTCAACTTCATCAATGGCACCGCCACCGACTACCCGGACGCCGACGCCGCCGCCCTCCAGTGGACGGAAGAAGCCAAGACGCAGTGGCAGGCCGACTTCCTCAGCAAGTGCTCGGCGCAGTGGTCGGGTCAGCACACGTTCCATTGCACGAAGGACTGGTGGGAGGCCCTGAGCGCCAAGGTCAACGTGCGCTTCACCACGGCCGCCAACCCGCACTTCACGCTGAACATCACCAAGATCCCATCCGGTGCCTTCGCGCGCAGCAACGTGCGGCGGCCCAAGGTCAACGGCGACGAGTTCACCCCGGGCATCGGCACGTTCGACAGCAACGACCTCGACAACGTCAACAAGCCGGGCGGCCAGCAGATCCCCGCGGCGCACGAGGCCGGCCACATGCTGGGGCTCGACGACGAGTACGGCGAAGGCACCCCGTCGCACTCGGGCATGGTCGAAGCCGAGCACGGCCACGCGGTCGCGCGCAGCGCCGACGGCCGCATCATGTCGGGCGGCCACGACGTGGAGCCGGAGCACGGCGTGACCTTCCTCGCCGCGCTCAAGGCCGCGACCGGCATGGACAAATGGTCCGCCACCGCCAAGGAGCCGAAGCCGGTGCCGAGCAACCCGGCGACCGCCAATATGGGTGACTTCCCGGTGCCCGAGCAGGGAGACACGGCCATTGTCTGATCGGGCCCAGACGATGCCAGCGCTGCGGCGGTTGATCATGACTGGTGCCATCGCGCTGGCGATGACCGGCTGCGGCCCGAAGACGGCCGACGGCGCGCCGCCCGCGCCCGAAGCGACCCCCGCCGCGCCCGCCGCGGCAAAAGAGACCCCACAAGGAGAGGCACGCATGAAGCGGCCCCCGGTCCAGGCTCCTAACGGCGCCTGGCTCGTCTACGAGAACCTGGCCCTCGACGACGCCGATCGCAGCGGCAACCATCGCTTTGCCATCACCCGCGACGGCTGCTTCTGGCAGGCGCGCAACGGCGAGCTGTTCATCACCGACAAGGCCCGGCTGAACTCCGACGATCCCGCCGATCATTGGAACAAGCCACTGCCATCGAAGCCCCAGCGCTGCCTGACGGCCGAGCAGGTCAAGGGCCTCGAAGCGGCCATCACCGCCGCGGACTTCGGCGCGCTCAAGCCGCTCTATGCCACCGCGCCCGAAGACCGCAGCTCGCACCCGGCGCTCGAACGCTGGACGCTCATCGGCACCGATGGCAAGCAGACGCAGGTCGAGGTCGAAGACGAAGCCACCCCCGCCGCGCTCAAGACGCTGCGCAGTGCCATCGATGCCTTGATCGCCGCGGCGCCGAAGACCGAGTAGCGGTCACACCACGGCGGTGACGAGGCGGATGGTCGCGCGGACGCCGCGGATGAGATAGATCAGCCCGTAGATCGCGCCGACGATGCTCACGATCAGGGCGGCGAGGGCGTCGGTGATGCTGACCAGCATCATCGGCGGGAAGCCTTGCAGGAATGAGGTGAGCAAGGCGCAGATGAGACCCATCAAGAAGAGCACGATCAGGCCCTTGTTGCTCAGGTGCTTCGGGTGCGAGAGCACGAGGCAGACGCCGGCGCTGACGCGGGCGGCGAGGGCGGCGCTGAGCAGGGTCTTGGCGGTGCCGCGGGCGAAGAAGCCCCAGATGGCCAGGTAGGCGAGGGTGCCGA
>JAGQJJ010000804.1 GCA_020430675.1 Myxococcales bacterium | reverse complement strand
CCCGGGCGACCACCATCTGGTGGACCTCGTCCGGGCCGTCCGCGATGCGGCTGGCCCGCGCCCACCGATACCAGAGCGAGAACGGCACGTCGTGGGAGTAGCCGAGGCTGCCGTGCATCTGGATGGCGTCGTCGAGCACCTTGCACAGCGTGCGGGCGACGTGGGTCTTGGCCATCGACGAGTAGGGCCGCGCCTCGCGCTCGAGCCCGTCTTCGAGCATCTGCGCGCAGTGCAGCGTCATCAGGTTGCCGCTGTGGATGTCCCGGGCGGCGTCGGCGATCATCACCTGGATCATCTGATGCTCGATCAGCCGCTTGCCGAAGCTCTTGCGCGCCGTCACGTACGCCCGACACATGTCGAGCGTGCGCGCCGCCAGCCCCAGCCATCGCATGCAATGGGTCAGGCGGGCCGGCACCAACCGCCGCTGCGCGAGCAGAAACCCCTGCCCCTCGCCGCCGAGCACCGCGTCGTCACCCACCCGCACCCCGTGGAACTTGAACTCGCCCTCGAAGTGATCGAGCACGTCCGGCGCGAAGACCGGGATGCGGCGCACGTACTCGACGCCCGCGGCGTGGCGGTCGACGACGAACATCGTCGACCCCGAGCGCGGATCGTCGCTCGTGCGCGCCATCACCACCAGGAACGACGCGTTCTCGCCGCCGGTGCTGTACCACTTGTGGCCGTCGATGACCCAGCCATCCCCCTCGCGCCGGGCCGTCGTGCGCAGGTTCGACGGATCGGACCCCGCGCCCGGCGCCGGCTCGGTCATGCAGAACGCGCTGGTGATCTCGGCCGCGCACAGCGGCCGCAGATACTTCGCCTTGATGGCATCGCTGCCCGCCTTGAGCAGCAGATCCATGTTGCCCTGATCGGGCGCGTCACAGTTGAACGCCTTGGCGCCCACCGGGCTGCGACCCATCTCGCGGAAGAGCGCGCCCATGCCCATGACACCCAGACCGAGCCCGCCGAAGTCCTTCGGCAGATGCGGCGTCCACAGGCCCAGCTCGCGGATGGCCGCCTGGATGCCCTTCAGCGCATCGCGCCGACCCTCGCGATCCTCTGCGAAGATCACCTTCTCGGCCGGGATGATGCGCTCGTCGACGACCGCCCGCACCCGGGCCCGCAGCGCCGAGAGTTCGGGGGACAGCATCCAATCGCTCATGGCTCCTCCTGATGACTCGCCGGATGGCTCACCCGGTCGTCCCCGTCCCACTGCACGCGGGTATCGAACCGGGGTTGGATGACTTCGAGCTGCTCGCGCAGGGTCTGCATGAGACCCGCGCGCATGGCATTCGCGTCGAGTGATGTGCCTTCGTCGCGCAATGCCTTCGTCAACCGCGCCCGCAGCCCGGCGATGGCATCCCGGCGGGCCGCGCCCACCACGTCGCCCGGCGGCTCGATGCCCATCAGATCACACAGGCGGGCCAGCTCGGCCGCGTCGTGCTGCTCTTCGTGCATCAGCTCGCGCCCGACCGTCGCGACGAGGTGCGCCGCGATGCGGGTGCGGAACGCCAGCCCACGGCCCTCGGGGTGGGCCTTGAGCGCCGGCTCGACCTGAGCCATCAGGAACATCGCCACGTTGGCCAGCAGCGTATCGCGATCCGGTGCGTCCTGCATCACGCGCCCCCTTCGGTCAGCTCGATGAGCCGCAGCGCCTCGTACTCCATCTCGGCCGCGCGCCGGGGGATCGCCAGCAGTTCGAAGTCCGGCTCGCCCTCGGCGAAGCGCCGCCCCTGAAACGCCGCCGCGACGCCCCAGCGCAGGTTGCCGCAGATCTCCCACCAGCGCATGCGAAAGCGATCGACCGCCCGACCGCTGGCCTTCTCGTAGGCCGCGTAGAAGCGATCGCGCCCGCAGATGCCACCCACCGGGCGGTCGATGCAGCCGAAGCGCCAGTCGCGGGTACACAGCCAGCCGATGTCTTCCATGGCATCGCCGAAGTGGGTGAACTCCCAGTCGAGCACCGATCGCAGCCCCTCGGGGCCGACCATGAAGTTGCCGGTGCGGAAGTCGGCGTGCACCAGCACCCGGCCGGCGGGCGGCGGCGTATTCTCCCGCAGCCAGCGCAGCGCCAGCGCGCTCGCCGGCCGGGGCGCCGGCGCAGCTGCATCGCTTCAGCGTGGCCAACGCCGACCAGCAGCCGCCCGTGATCGTGCATGAGCCGGTGCCCGACAATCAGGTCGAAGGCGCCCCGGTGACCATCTCGGCCGGCATCGTCGACGCCGGCGGCGTGGTCGCGAGCGCCAGCGTCTTCTACCGCGCCATCGGCGCGCCGGCCTTCGCCGAAGCCCCGCTCAACCGCGTCGATGGCAATAGCTGGCGCGGCCAGATCCCCGGCGCGGCCGTGGTGCTGGCGGGCGTGCAGTACTACATCCGCGCGGTCGATGACTCGGGCAACGCGGCGACCGATCCCGACGACGCGCCGGTGGGCGCGCACCTGTTCTCGGTGAGCGCAGAAGACCGCCTCGGCCCGCAGATCGAGCACCAGCCGATCGCCGATGGCCGCCCCGAGGGCGAAGACGTGCTGATCGAAGCCACCGCCGATGACCCGGCGGGCGTGGCCAACGTGCGCGTCTACTACCGGCCGGCCGGCTTCCCGTTCTTCCAGGAGGCGCCGCTGGCGCTCGCCGACGGCGTCTACACCGGGCGCATCCCCGGCTTCTCGGTGCTGGCGCCGGCGGTCGAGTACTACCTGCGCGCCGCCGACGGCGACGGCAACCTGAGCTACGCCCCCGCGGGCGCGCCGGCCGAGCCCT
>JAGQJJ010000803.1 GCA_020430675.1 Myxococcales bacterium | reverse complement strand
ACGCCAAACCCCTGCGCGAGTAGGGTGTCGCCCCATGGAACTCGGCCCCAACGTCAACGTCCTCGAAGACGGCGAGCGCACGATCTACCTGATCGGCACCGCCCACATCTCGGAGCGCAGCGTCGTCGAGGTCCGCCAGACCATCGAGCAGGTCCGCCCCGACACCGTCTGCGTCGAGCTGTGCAAGACGCGCTTCGAGGCGATCAGCGACAACGCCCGGTGGCGCACGCTCGACATCTTCCAGGTCATCCGCCAGCGCAAGGTGCTCTATCTGCTGAGCAGCCTGGCGCTGTCGGCCTATCAGCGCCGCATGGGCGAAAAGCTCGGCGTGCGCCCCGGCGCCGAACTTCGCGAGGCGGTCACCGTCGCGGGCGAGGTCGGCGCCGAGCTGGTGCTGGCCGACCGCGACATCCAGGCCACGCTCAAGCGCACGTGGGCCAACGTCGGCTTCTTCGGCAAGCTCAAGGTGCTCGGCGCGCTCTTCGAGGGCTTCCTCGGCCGCGGCGATGAAGAGCTGACCGCCGAAGACCTTGAGAAGCTCAAAGAGCGCGACCACCTCAACGAGCTGATGAGCGAGTTCGCCCGGGTCATGCCCCAGGTGAAGACGCCGCTGATCGACGAGCGCGATCAGTACCTCATGTCGTCGATCGAAGACGCGCCCGGCAAGACCATCGTCGCCGTTGTTGGCGCCGGCCATGTGCCCGGCATGATGAATCGGCGCGGTGAGAAGGTCGACCGCGAGGCGCTCTCGGTCATCCCGCCGCCCTCGAAGTGGGTCGGCGCCCTCAAATGGGTCATCCCCGCCATCATCCTCGCCGCCTTCTACTTCGGCTGGCGCAAACACGCAGGCGACGGCCTCGCCGAGCTGGTGCTGGCCTGGGTGCTGCCCAACGCCATCCTCGCCGCGCTGTTCAGCCTGATCGCCGGGGCCAAGCCGCTCTCGGTGCTCGTCGCCGGCATCGCCAGCCCGATCACCTCGCTCAACCCGACGATCGGCGCCGGCATGGTGGTCGGCCTGCTCGAAGCGTGGCTGCGCAAACCCACCGTCGCCGACGCCGAGCGCCTCAGCGAAGACATGCTGACCTGGCGTGGCATCTACAAGAACCCCTTCAGCCGCGTCCTGCTCGTTGCCATCGCCGCCACCCTCGGCTCGGCGATGGGCGCCTGGGTCGCCACCCCGCTGGTGCTGGCACGATTGTGACCGCAGCGTTCCGCGCTGGCGCCGTTCTCGTTTCAGGGCGATGATGGGCCTACGACGCGCGGTGGAGACGCGGAGGAAAGCAATGCAGAGCTGGCGAGGATTCTTGATCTGCGCCGCGGCGGTAGCCGTGTGCGCCTGCGATGACGACGACACGAGCGAACCGGCCGACGCGGCGGTCGAGCCGATGGTGGTGGCGACCTACAACGGCGGCCTGGCCCGCGGCTTCGTGCCCTACGCCGAGGAGCGCACGGGGCCGCTCAGCGAGAAGCTGGGCACCGTCGATGTCGACGTGCTCTGCGTGCAGGAGTTCTGGGAGGCGGCCGACCGCGAGCGGCTCGAAGCGGCGGTACGCGGCAACCTGCCGCACGCCTACTCGATCGCGCCCGTGCCCGGCGACTGCGGCGGCGAGGTCGCCTGCCCGGCCGAAGAGGCCGACCCGCTGGCCATGTGCGCCCGCGAGATGTGCGGCGACGAGCCCGACGACAACCTCGTGACCTGCACCATCACGAACTGCGGCGAGCAGGTCAACGCGCTGAGCGACGCCTGCACCTCGTGCATCGGCGGCCAGGTGGGCAACTCGCTCGACGACATCCTCGCGGTCTGCGGCCCGGCCGCCGAGCATCGCCCGTGCTACGCCTATGGCGGCTCGGTCGGCACCGCCATCCTGTCGCGCTACGACATGGCCGCGACCGACTCGATCGCTTTCGACTCGGCGCTCAACCGCCGCGCCGCGCTCTACGCGCACCTGACCGGCACGCCGCGCGGCGATGTGCACGTCTTCTGCACGCACCTGACCTCGAAGCTGACCAACATCCCGTACCCGGGCGGGCGCTGCGCCGACGATCCGTCCATGACCTGCAGCGCGGGCTCATTCGAAGCCGAGCAGCTCAATGAGATCAACGAGTTGCGCGACTGGATCGACGAGAAGGCCGGCCAGGGCCAGGTCGTGGTCATGGGCGACTTCAACACCGGCCCGGCGGTTGATGGCGCCACGGCTGAGATCCCCGAGAACTACAACGCGCTGGTCGAAGGCTTCGACCGCACCTACGCCGCCCAGGACGACGCCACCTGCACCTTCTGCGGCGGCGCCAACCCGCTGATCGTCGGCGACGACGTCGAACATCAGGTGCTGCTCGACCACGTCCTGCTACGC
Organism: Myxococcales bacterium; assembly: GCA_020430675.1. Next base: position 402 of record JAGQJJ010000803.1, on the reverse strand, counting down.
GGCTTCACCGGCATCACCACCCACGGCGTGCGCTTCTTGACCGAGCCGGTCACGCTCGACGGCATCGACACGCCTCAGGCCTATAGCGACCACTTCGGCGTGCAGGTCACGATCGAGTAGCGCCGGCGCGGGGAGTGGATCCGGTCGCCGCGAAGGGCGATGATGCCCCCCGCATGAGCCACCCCTCTCGAAGCCGCACGCGCGGCTGGTATCCGTTCTGGCTGGGCCTGCTGGCGCTGGGCCTGGTGACCTGGGCCTGGCTCGCTCACGACGTGCCCACGCCGGCGACGACCGATGCGGCGCCGCCGGTCGCTGCGGCGGACGCGGGCGCCGAGCTCCCGCCCGAGAAGCCCACCGAAGCTGAGCTCGCCTGGCGCATCGAAGGCCGCGGCCCCATCGAAC
>JAGQJJ010000802.1 GCA_020430675.1 Myxococcales bacterium | reverse complement strand
GGTTCTGGCACGTATTGGCCAGCGAGTTGGTGCCGCGGGCCGCGCTGTAGCTGGCCTGCACCACCGCCCACGTCGCGGTGTTGTCCATCGCGGCCGCGCCGTCGGCCGACCAGCTGCCGGTCGAGACCGCGCGCATGACCTCATCGGCCGAGCAGAAGTGCGCCGTCGGCTCGTTGCCGTAGCTGGCGCGGCACATCTCGTTGGCGGCGCGGATGCCGTTGAAGTTGCCGAACGAGAAGCGGCCCGACGAGGTCTGGGCGCTGCGGCCGAGCAGATAGGCCGCGCCCCCGCCCGCCACCGCCGCGAGCTGCGCTTCGAGCGCGTCGATGCGGTCGCGCAGCGCGTTGAGGTCGCCGGCCTGCACGAAGCTGTTGTTCTGCAGGTAGGCGGCCAGCTCATCGCCGTCGATGAAGTTCGCCACGTCAGCCTCGGTGAGATAGCCCTGGTCACGCACCCACTGCTCGGTGGCATAGCCATCGAGGTCGGCGGCGGTCAGGTAACCCTGATCGCGCACCCACTGCTCGGTGGCAAAGCCCTGGTCGGCGACCCACTCGCGCACCCAATCCTGAGTCGCGTAGCCCTGATCGGCCACCCACTGCCGCACCCACTCTTCGGTGGCAAACGCCTGTTCGGCGACCCACTCGCGCACCCACTGCTCGGTGGCGAAGCCCTGATCGGCGACCCACTGCCGCACCCAGTCCTGGCTGGCCAGGCCGTCGACCGCGGCGTCGAGGTCATCCTGCGTGAGCCCGCCGCCCTCGCCGACCAGCTCGACGACCTGCTCGCGGCTGACGAAGTTGTGGTTGGTCAGCTCGACCTCGGTGACAAACTCGTCGGGCGCGTAGCCGCGCAGGTAATAGGCGTCGCGGGCCCAGATCGAGTAGGGCACCGCGCCGACCTTCTGGCGGGGTTGCGCCTCGCCGTCGTTGTTGACCTCGATGCCCAGGTAGCGGGCATCGGCCGACTCGACCAGCTCGACGACGGGCACCTCCTGGCCGAGGTAGACCGAGAACACGCCGTTCTCGACGTCGACCGCGTGGGCCTCCGTCCAGACCGGCTCGTTGTCGTTGCCGCTGGTGTACATGCGGAACGTCAGGTTCATGCGCCCGTCGACCGCGTTGCCATTGGCGTCGGTCAGGTAGCCCTGGTAGGGCAGCACATCAGGCGCCTGGGCAAGCGCGGCCGAGGCCACGAGCAGGCCGAGAGCAAAGAACGGAATCTGCCGGGCACGGATCATGGCGTCACCCCGAAGCTGATGGGCGCGATGCGATAGCGCGCGCTGCGCATGGTCTGATGAGGTTCACTGGAGCCGAGCACGCCGGTGACGCTTCGGCCAAAGGTCTGACTGTTGTGGCGGCCCGCGGTGAACTGGCCGGGCACGAGCTGCGGCGGGCCCACCTCGGGGCAGCCGCGCGGGCCGGGTTCATCCGGGCACGGGTCGAACTCGTCGGGAATGCCATCGCCGTCCGAGTCAACGCCCGGCGGGCAGCCTTCGGGGCCGTTGCCGGCCTCCATCGGGCACAGGTCGCGGTCATCGGGCACCCCGTCGCCGTCGGAGTCGAGCGGCGGGCCGGGGCAGCCGTCCGGTCCGTTGCCGGCCTGGTCGGGACAATTGTCGAGCGCGTCGGGCACCCCGTCGCCGTCGCGATCCGGCGGCAGGCCGGGGCAGGGCTGGCCATCGAGCCCGGCCTCATCGGGGCACGGGTCGCAGACATCGCCAAAGCCGTCGCCGTCGCCGTCGGCCTGATCGGGGTTCGCCGCGGCGACGCAGTTGTCATCGCCATCGGCCACGCCGTCGCCGTCGTCGTCGATCGGGCCATCGGGGCAGAGATCGCCGTCGGGATAACACTGCCGCGCGTTGCCGAGCATCTGGCAGCTGAAGCCCGCCGGGCAGGCGCGCGAAGAGCAGTCGCGCCCGCAGACCTTGGCCCCCGAGCCGTTGAGCAGGATGAGGCACAGGTCGTTTTGCGCGCCGCACTGCCAGTCATCGGTGCAAGGTTCGCAGAGCGCCAGCCGCTGCGGCGGCCGGCAGACGAAGCCGCCGTACTCGACGCTGTTCTCGCAGGACCAGCCGTCGCGGCAGGCGTTGGGTTCGCCGTCGGTGCAGGGCACGGTGCACAGGCCGCCGTTTGCCGGGCCGGGCACGCACATGCCGCTCTCGCAATCGGATGCGGAGCTGCATGGCTCGCCGAAGCCGCTGCCCGGCTGAGAGGCGTCCATCGGCCCGGCATCCGGGGCTGGGACGTTCATGTCGATCGCTGGTCCGGCCGCGTCGGGGACCAGCTCGCCGGGTACGTTGGTCGCGTCGTTGCACGCAACCAGCAGCACCGGCAGCCACCAACCACGTTTCATCGCGCTTCTCCCCCCTCGCCCCGTGAAAGATTACGGTACGGTTGTGGCCCGGCGCAGTCAACCGGTCGTGGTCAGCGGCCGGATGCGCGCAGCGAGGGCTTCGATCTGGCTGCGCACGCGCGCCTTGAGCGTCTCGACATCGGCGAGGGTCAGCCCGTCGGTCGAGATCGGATCGCCGACCGTGACCAGCGCCTTGGCGCGCCCGAAACGCCAGTCATGTTTGGCCAGCGCCGCCCGCGTACCCGCGACCGCCAACGGCAGAATCGTCGCGCCGTGCTCGATCGCCAGCCGAAAGGCGCCGTCCTTGAACGGCAGCAGCTCATCGGTGCGCGAGCGGGTGCCCTCGGGGAAGATCATCACCGGCACCTTGCGGCGCAAAAGCTCGCCGCAGCGCGACATCGCCGCCTT
>JAGQJJ010000801.1 GCA_020430675.1 Myxococcales bacterium | reverse complement strand
TTGGTGTCGGGGAAGTCGACCCAGCGCCAGACGCGCTCGGCGGCTTCGATGGGCGCGCCCCACCACTCGGGGTCGACCGCGGCGTCGGGCGGGGCGGCATCGAGCGCCGGGGCGGCGTCGACCCTCGGCGTGGCGTCGAGCGGCGCGGCGTCTTCAACGTCGGCGTCGGCCTCGGCCGCATCGGGCGGCGCCGCATCGGGCGCCACCGCCTCGGGCGCCGCGCGGTCGACCTCGGCCGTCGGGGCCACCGCGTCATCGCAGCCGACCGCCAGAATTGTCAGGATCACCACCGCAAACCGGCCTGCCATCATCACTCCCCTGTCATGAGGGCGCCCGCTCGATGTACCACACGCGCCGCCCTCATTTCGAAGACCGCGTGCGCGATCAGCGTCGCGATCAGCAGCCCGCCCCCGAGCAGCGTGCGCCCGCTGGGCACCTCGTAGAAGACCGCCCAGACCCAGACGGGGCCCAGCGTGGTCTCGCCCAGCATCAGCAGCGCCACCACCGGCGCCGGCAGGCGGCGCGGGCCGATGGCCACCAGCGCGAAGCTCAGCGGCAGGCAGATCAGCGTCAGCATCAGAATCGCCGTCCAGCGCCCGGCGGGCAGATCGGGCAAGGGCACGAAGAAGGCGGCGATGAGGCCCGCGATGAAGAACCCCATCGCGACGCCGGTGAACGGGTCGAGGCGGTCGAAGCGGCGGATCAGGTTCATGTTGGCCGAGAACAGGGTGCCGCAGCCGATGCCGGCCAGCAGCCCGAGACCGCCGCCGATCGGCTGACCCGAGGCGACGACCCCAATCGCGATCATGGCCAGGCCGATCGCCGCCAGGGTGCGCCGCGGCAGGTGCTCGCCCAGCGCAAAGCGCGCGATCAACGCGGCGCTGAGCGGTTGGGTGGCCAGCCCGATCAGCGCGTCGGCGGCGGTGGCGTGGGTGACGGCGTAGACAAAGAGGCCCGAGCCGACGCCCGCGCCCAGACCCACCAGCAGCGTCGGCCCCCAGGCGCGTGGGCGCGGCGTGGGCCAGAACAACGCCAGCACCCCCAGCCCCAGGCCCAAGGTCACGTTGCGCACCGCGAGGCTGCTCACCGCGTCGCCGCCGGCCAGGCGCACGACCAGCGCGTCGGGCGACATGAGCAGCACGCCGAGCGCGGTGAGGGCCAGCCCGCGCCCGCGCTGACCGGGGATGGGATCGCGCATCGCGCTCTTGTAGCGCCACCGTGCGCGCCGGCGCCCGCACAATCAGCCCCGGCGCGCGGATTCGTGGCGCGGTCAGAGCATCAAGCGATAGCCGATGGCCGCGTTGAGGCTGCCGAGGTGGGTGTCGCGCAGCACATAGCCGTCGAGCGCGCCGTAGACGCCCTGCACCTCAAAGAGCGCCGCGCCGGGGCCGAGGAACCAGTCGATGCCCAGCGCGCCGTAGAAGCCCCACTCCTGGTCGGTCTCGGTCTGGGTGCCGAAGTCCTGGCCGCCCGCGTCGCCGTCGATCGTGCTCTCGATGAGCCACGTGCGCCCGCCCGCGGCGACGTAGGGCCGCACCGCGTCGGTGGGCACCGGGATGCGATAGAGCAGCCCGGCGGTGATGATCGCCTGCTGCTGGGCGATCTTGTAGTGCATCACGCCCGGCTCGGGCAGCCGCGCATCGGGCTCGGTGGCGTCGCCTTCGGTGCCCGGCATGGCGTACTGCCCGGCCACAAAGAGCTGCAGGTCGCGGCCGACGGGCTTGGGCAGCGGCAGCGCGTAGCCCAGCTCCAACTCGAAGACGGGGGTGGCGCCCAGGGCGCCCAGGCCCAGGCCACCACCGGCCTTGGCCCCGATGATCAGGCCGATGGCTTCATCGCGGGCATAGGCCGGCGTCTCGGCCCCCGCCGCAAACGGCAGCATCACCACCATGGCCGCCGCCAGCTTGCATCGCAATCGCATGGTCGCCTCGCTCATTGAACGGTCTGTTCGGTGGACGTCAACGGGCCGCCTTGGCCCATGCCGCCGACAACAAAGAAGAAAGCGCTCTCTTGGGTCGAGCCCATATACGCCCGCGGCGTGGTCAGCCGCACGCCCAGATTGTTCCAGTTGCGCAGGTCGGGGGGCTCGGGCGGGCCACCGCCGCAGACGCCGACGCACAGCTCGCCCGAGATGCCGCTGTCATCGGGCTGGCCGTTGCGGCTGCCGAACACAAACAGGAAGCCGTTGGCCGCGCCATAGCCGTAGCCGGCCGAGTCGCTGTTGACCGAGTCGGTGGCGATCACCGCGCCGAGCTGCCCGTCGGGGCCCACCGGGCCCGCTTCGACCGCGCGGCTGAAGTTGCCGGCGGTGCGGCCGGGGCCGACGAAGATCCAGGTCTCGCCCGCGGGGATGGCCGCGGTGTCGTCACCGCTGAGCACCCAACCGCCCAGCTCCGAGCGCGCGGTGCCGAGCCGGTCAGCGCCGACGATGAACGGCGCCACCATCGGCACGCCGCCCACCTCGGTGACGCGGCTGACCTCATAGGTGGCAAGCGGCGCACCGCCCGCGTCGCGGCCCCCGAAGGCGTAGAGGAAGGTGTCGCCGCCGCCCGCCGGCGCGGTCAGCACGGCGGACGCGGCGCGCGGCGTATTGAGCGCGCCGGCCGTGTGCCAGACGCCCAGCGAGCCGGGCGGCATCGGCGTCTCGTCACCCGGCTCGGCCGAGCCGTCGTCGACAAACATGGGCTCGGCCACCTCGGCCAGCAGCGAGACCGTGTCGACGCCGTCGCCGGCCGCGGCGGTGCGATAAACGCGATAACCCGCC
>JAGQJJ010000800.1 GCA_020430675.1 Myxococcales bacterium | reverse complement strand
GACCCGGCGCTGCCTTTGCGCTGCAACACCTGCCACGCCCCGCTCGCCGAGCAGCAGGACGACGCCGCGCTGCGCGCCGAGGGCGTCACCTGCGCCGCCTGCCACGTGCGCGAAGGTCACAAGCTCGGCCCGCCCGTGCCCGTGCACCGCCGCCTGCCCGCGCCGGGCATGGCCGCCCGCCCCGAGCCGCGCTTTGCGCGCAGCGACTTCTGCCTGCCCTGCCACAACCTGCCGCTCGACGTCGCCGTCGCCGGGCGCCCGCTGCTCGACACCTGGCGCGAGTGGGCGGCCAGCCCCTACCTGCCCGCGGGCGTGCAATGCCAGCACTGCCATCAACCCGACGGTCGCCACCACTTCCGCGGCGTGCATGACGTCGCGTTTGTGCGCGGCGCCGTCGAGCTGCGCGCGCATATCGAAGCCGGCGATGCCCTGCGCGTGGTCGCTGAAGTGCAGAACATCGGCGCCGGCCACCACTTCCCAACCACCGCGACGCCCCGGGCGGTGCTGCGCGTCCGGCAGCTTGGCCTGAACGGTCCGCTCGCCGGCACCGAGGCGCTCTGGGCGCTTGGCCGCACCGTCGAGTGGTCCGATGGCTGGCGCGAGGTCGCCGACACGCGCGTGCCCGCCAGCGGCGTGGCGACACGGCGCTACACCCGGTCGCGAGCGGCCGGCGCCACCGCGATCGAGGTCAGCTTGCACATCTTTCCCGACTGGTACTACGCCCGCTTCTACCGCGGCCGCCTCGCGCGAACCGACCTGCCCGCCGCCGCGCGCGCCGACTTCGCCGCGGCGCTGGCCGAGGCTGAAGCCAGCGCGCAACTCGTGGACGTCATTCGCCTTCCGCTGCCTTGAGCCCCGCCGCCCGCGCCTTGGCGGCCGACGCGCAGGCGGCATCGCCCGCCGCGGTACAGGCTTCGGCCAGCGCGTTGAGGTTCGCCGCCGTGGCGCCCTCGCCGGCCAGCGCCGCGCGCCGGTGCCTGACCTGGGCCGCCGCGTCGCCCGCACGCGCCGCAGCCAGCGCCAGCGCCCGATGAATCGCCGGCCGCACGCGAAGAACGTCATCGCGCAACACCAGCGTCGAGTCGGCGCCGGCCATCAGCGGCTGCACCACCCGCCGCAGCGCCAGCACCTGGGCGCGCATCTTGGGCTGCGTCAGGTTTGATCCGTGAAAATAGGCGTCGACCCGCGAGGCGATCACGTCGAGCGCGGCTTCAGCGGCTTTGAGTCCGCCCGCCGGGTCGGCGTCCAGCCGGGCCAGCGCCGCCCGCAATTCGGATTCGGCCGCCGCCAGCCGATCGGCGTCGCCGCTTTGCACCGCGGGCGCCGCCATGCCAGCGCTTGCCCAGAGCAACACCACGATGAGAAGCCGCATGCCGCCTCGCTTGGCCGGCCCCGATGATGCCCCGCCGGGGCTTGCGCCGCCACCGATTAAACCCTGATTCCAAATCCCTTTCGCCCATCCGTTCCGTGCGATAACGTCCAATTCTTCTACGAGCGTGTCGCGCATGGCCGGTCGAGTGAGGTGCGACCCGGTGACCCGAGCGCACGGCGCGAAGCCGCACGAAGACCCGAAGGTCTTTCGAGGCTGAGTGACGCGGCGATCAGGTCACGGGCGCGTGCGTCGCGATGTGCCGGGCGATGCGATGACCGCTCATCGCGGGGGGGCCATGCTGGTCGAAGCGCAATTCGCGAGCCCGGATCGGGCATGGCCGAAGGCGTCGTCGACCCTCTCTTCGCTCAGCTTCATCTGCCTCACCGCGGTCCTGCTCAGCGCGCCGGCCCTGGCCGCCGCGCCCGATGGCGTCCGCGCCGTGCTGACCGGCCCGAGCGTGCCCTACCACGAGGTCGTCTACGAGATCGCCGAGAAGCAGGGCACCGTCGTCGCCACCGTCGTCAAGCGCTTTGCCGCCGACTTCGGCCGGCGTGATGCGGTCGCGCTGGTGCCCACCGACGAGTGGGAAACGCTGCTCGACCGCCTCGAGGCCGCCGGCCTGTTCTCGCTGCCCGATGCCACCGACGGCCCGCCACCCCGCGCCGTCTGGCGCGTCGAGGCCCGACGCGGCGGCAAGGCCCACCGCTTTGTGGTGCACGACCCGGCGACCCGCCCCGATGGGCGCCATCTCGCTTTGATCGACGGCATCCGCGAGGCGGTCAGCGCGCGCACTGAAGCCCTGCCGTTCATCGACGCCCTCTTGCTGCCCGCCGAGTCGGGGCAACTGCGCGTGCGGTCACAGCCAAGCGCGCGCGTCGCCGTCGATGGCCTGCCGGTCGAAGGCACGACGCCGCTCAGCGGGCTGCCGTTGCTCGTCGGCGCCCATGCGATTCGCCTCACGCCGGCCGCGGGCGGCGCGGCCCAGACCTACGATGTGCGCATCGAGCGTGGCAAGACGACCTCGCTGGTCGTCGAGTTGAAATAGGAGTGACTGCGGTGCCCGGACCCCTCAAAACCTCGCGCGTGCTTCCGACCTCGGAGCCGGCGCGCCGATTCGGTCCCACGGCCCCGGCGCACCTGGCTCCGACGATGAGGGGCAAATGAGCGGCGCGGCCTATCTTGAGCGCGCGCGGCAGGCGTCCGACCCGGCCGACGCCGACCGGCTCGCGGCCCTCGCCATCGTCGTCGAACCCGATCTGACCGACGCCTACGCGCTGCGCGCCCGGCTCGCCGCCCTGCGCGGCGACGCGGTCGTGGCCGCTCATTACTTTCGCGCCGCCTATGCCCGCGGCGACCGCAGCCCGCCGACCCGCGCCTGCCTCGCCATCTGCCTC
>JAGQJJ010000799.1 GCA_020430675.1 Myxococcales bacterium | reverse complement strand
CGTCGGGGTTGACGCCCTTATGCGGCTTGCGACCGAAGAACTCGGCCACCCGCTGCTGCACGCGCGGCATGCGGGTCATGCCGCCGACGAGCAGCACCGCGTCGATGTCCTTGATGGTCATGCCGGCGTCATCGAGCGCGATCTGGCAGGGCTCCAGCGTGCGGTCGATCAGGTCGTCGACCATCGCTTCGAAGCGCGTGCGGGTGATGCGCACGTTGAGGTGCTTCGGCCCGGTGGCGTCGGCGGTGATGAAGGGCAGGTTGACCTCGGTCTCGAGCGCCGAGCTCAGCTCGTGCTTGGCCTTCTCGGCCGCCTCTTTCAACCGCTGAAGCGCCATCTTGTCGGCGTGCAGGTCGAGGCCCTCGACCTTGCTGAACTCTTCGAGCAAGTACTCGATGAGCCGGAAGTCGAAGTCTTCGCCGCCCAGATAGGTGTCGCCGCTGGTCGAGCAGACCTCGAAGACGCCGTCCGACAGCTCGAGCACCGAGATATCAAACGTGCCGCCGCCCAGGTCATAGACCGCGATGCGCTGCCGGTACCGCTTGTCGAACCCGTAGGCCAGCGCCACCGCCGTCGGCTCGTTGATGATCTTGAGCGTCCCGAGGCCGGCGATCTGGCAGGCGTCTTTGGTCGCCTGGCGCTGGGCGTCGTTGAAGTAGGCGGGCACCGTGATGACCGCCTCGTGCACCTCGACGCCGAGGTAGTCTTCGGCGGTCTGCTTCATCTTGGTGAGGATGAAGCTCGCGACCTCGGCGGGGCTGTAATCCTTGCCGCGCAGGTGGATCCAGGCGTCACCGTTGGCGTTCTTGACCACCTTGTAGGGGAAGCGCGCCAGGTGCTCGGCGAGCTGCGGGTTGTCGTACTTGCGCCCGATCAGGCGCTTCGACGCAAAGACCGTGTGCTCGGGGTTGGTGATGGCCTGACGCTTGGCGATCTGCCCGACGAGGCGCTCACCGCTCTCGGTGAGCGCCACCATCGAGGGCGTCGTGCGACTGCCCTCGGCGTTGGGGATCACGACGGGCTCGCCGCCCTCGATGTACGCGACGCACGAGTTCGTCGTCCCTAGATCGATCCCGATGATCATCTCGGTTCAGGCTCCCACCGTTCCACAGCGCCGCCGCCGCGATCCCCCATGAATGCGTCGACCGCTCTTCGCGCGGCCGTCAGGCCTCCGCTTCGTCCTGGCCCTCGGGGGCCTTGGCGACGATCACCATCGCCGGCCGAACCAGCCGGCCATGCAGCATCCAGCCCCGCTGGAAGACGCTCGAGACGTGGCCCGGTTCGACCTCGGTCGAGACCATCTGGGTCATCGCCTCGTGCAGCGTCGGATCGAAGGGCTGCCCGACCGCGTCAAACGGCTCGGCGCCATACCTGCCCATGGTCTGCGTGAACTGGCGCAGCACCATCTTCACCCCTTCGATCAAACCATCGCCGCTGCTGGCGTGGCTCATCGCGCGTTCGAGGTTGTCGACGACGGGCAGCAGATCCTTGATCAGCCCCTCGACCCCGAACTTGCGCAGCTCGTCTCGTTCTTTCTGGAACCGCTTGCGGAGATTGTCCAGATCAGCCGCGGATCGATAGGCGCGGGTCTTCCACTCTTCGAGCTGACGTTGGAGCGCGGCGACCTCGTCCGCGGCTGAGGGCGCGGGCTCGACGGCCGGCGCTTCCTCTTCCGCGGCGGCTTCGGCCCCGTCATCCGGCGCGTCGGTCGCCTCTTCGCTGGCGTCCGCGTCTTCGCTCTCGACCGACTCGTTGACCTCTTCGTCCGACATCTTCCTCAATCCCAATCAGAAACGGCGCGCCCCGGAGGCCCCCCCGGCGCTCATGCGGCGCGACCGGTGTGCAGGATACCGCTGATCGCCTCGGCCGTATACTCGACCCAAGGAATGATCCGCGCATAATTCATGCGCACCGGGCCGACGACCGCAACCGCCCCCAGACAGCGACCGCCAACCCGATACGGCGCGCTCACCACCGCGCAGGCGCGCAGGGTGTCGCTCTCGGTCTCTTCACCAAAGATCACCTGCGAGCCATCTTCGCTCGCCAGCTCGTCGAGCAGGCGCAGCAGCAGGCGCTTGTCTTCGAGGGCGCGCATGACCGACGAGATGTCATCGGCTTCGTCGGCGCGGCCAAGCAGAAAAGTGCGGCCCTCGACCACCAGCGCGTCGTCGGGCGACTCGTCTTCGGGCAGCGCCTGCTCGGCCACGTGCAGCAGCCGCGCGGTGGGATCGCCGGCCCGATCGCAGGCGTCCAGCTCGGCGCGCAGCGCGCGGCGCACATCGGACAGGGCGTGCCCGCCCCAGCGCGCGTTGAACAACCCGCGCGCCCGGCCCAGTTCATCGGGCGAGAGCGGCGCGTCGACATCGATGACCCGGTTGCGGACGCTGCCATCGCCCAGCAACAAGACCGCCAACGCGCGCCGGCCATCGAGGGCCATCAGCTCAAGGCGTTCGACAAAAACATCATCGATGCGCGGTCGGCGGCCGACCGTGGTCACCGTGCAGGCCCCGGCCAGGTGGCGCGAGGCAGCCCGCACCAACGCGCCCGGCTCGGTGCCGGCGACCAGCAGGCGTGCCGTCAGCCCGTCGCGATCGGAGGCCGAGGGCGCGCGGCGGCGCAGCAAGTGGTCGACGTAGTAGCGAAAACCCGCCTGCGTCGGCACACCGCCCGCCGAGGCGTGGGGCTTGGCGAGCAGGCCGGCGGCGGTCAGTTCGGCCATCACCACGCGCACGGTGGCGGGGCTGATGTCGAGCTGGGCATGGTGCA
>JAGQJJ010000798.1 GCA_020430675.1 Myxococcales bacterium | reverse complement strand
CCGGTGAGATCTACCTATCGTGCTCTTGGCTCAGCGTCCAGTGGTGCGCGCGCCGATCCTCGCCATCGCGGTGGTCTGGGCGGTCGGCGCGGGCTGTGATGGCGGCGATGGCCCCGTCGAGGCGCCGATTCGCATCGAAGCGGGCCTCGACGCGGTGGTGCTCGATGCATCGGCGCCTGATGTGGAGCGGCTCCTCGACGTGGCGGTCGACGTCGCGGTGGACGCGGCGCCCGACGCCGTGGTCGATGCCGCGGTTGACGCCGCGGTGGATGCCGGGCCGCCGGGGCCGGCGCGGGTGCTCGATCTGGGTGAACACCTGCCCGGCGAGCTTTTCAACTTCGCGGTGCCCGCGGGGTTCGACGCCATGCTCATCACCGGTCGCGGCGCGCCGGCCGGGCTGTACGCGGTGGTCGACGTGACCGGGCCGGGCGGCTCGCTGGTCGGCGCGACGCCGACGGCGGGGCCGCTGCGCACCACGTTCAACCCCGAGGTGGCCGTCGCGCTGCTGCCGAATACCGGCGAGGCGGCCGATGCTTTGGTGGCCGGCGATTACACCGCGCGGGTGGTCTCGGCGGGGCCCGACGCGCGGCCGGTGCAGGTCGAGGTGTGGTTGACCGGCGGGCTGGGCACCTCATTGCGGGTCAATCTGCTGCTGCCACCGGCGACGGGGCGCCTGCCCGATGAGCCGGCGGTGACGGCGATGGCGCGCGCGCTGGAGGGGCAGCTCGCGGCGGCGTTTGATCTGGCGGCGGTTGAAGCCGTGCCGGCGCTGCTCGATGAGATGGCGCCGGCTGATCTGGTGCTCGACAGCGCGGCGGGCGACCTGAGCGGGCTCGATGAGCTGGCGGCGGCGGCGACGGCCGATTACGGCGATGGGCTCGATGTCTACCTGGTGGACCACATCAGCGACGGGCCCAACGCGCAGAGCGGTTTTTCGGGCGGCCTGCCGGCGCCGGTGGGCGCGCGGGGCACGGCGGCGGCGGTGCTGGCGGTGCGCACGCCGCTGCTCGATGGTTTTCCCGACGCGGTGGCCGATCTGGCGGTGCACGAGCTGGGGCACGCGCTGGGGCTGTATCACACCACCGAGCCGCGGGCCGATCGGCATGATCCCATCGCCGACACCGCCGAATGCCCGCTGGCCTGCGATACCGATGGCGATGGCATCGTCTTCGCCCGCGAGTGCGGGGCGCGCGGCCGGGGTGAGGCACCGTGCCTGGGGGCCGACAACCTGATGTTCTGGACGCTGGGCGGCCTGCGCGACACCACGCCAGGGCAGCGGCGCGTGGTGCGTTCCCACCCGGCGGTGGCAAGATGAGCGGCGCACTGCGCCATTGACCCCGTCGCGCTTGCCCGCGACACCGCTGGCTGCGTTCGCGATGCTCGACGATGCGCCGGCATCGCCTCCGCTCGCGGCCTTGCCCGCGACGCCGCGTTCAGCGCGCTTTGGGGGTCAATGGCTTGCGCGACGCTCTCTCACCCCTCCACCACCACCTCGGCGGCCGGGGCGCGGCGGGTGAACAGCAGGCGGGCGCGGCGCGGCAGGTGGCGGGCGTCGTCGAGCAGCGAGTAGAAGAGCGGCACGCCGAAGAGGGTGAGCGCGGTGCCGGTGAGCAGGCCGCCGATGACCACCCGGCCGAGCGGGGCGTATTCGATGCCCAGCAGCGAGGCGTTGCCCACCGCCATGGGGATCAGGCCGCCGATGGTGGTCAGCGCGGTCATCAAGATGGGCCGCACGCGGTCGCGGCCGGTCTCGACCAGCGCCTCGGTGCGCCCGCTGCCTTCGGTGCGCCGGTGCTGCACTTGATCGATGAGCACGATGCCGTTGTTGACCACCACGCCCACCAGGATGATGCAGCCGACGATGGCCATGATGTCGAGCGGCGTGCCGGTGAGGTAGAGCGTCCAGAACACGCCGCAGAAGGCGAGCGGGATGGTCAGCAGGATCGAGAAGGGCAGGATGAAGCTCTCGAAGAGCACGCCCATGAGGAAGAAGACCATCGCCACCGCCAGCACCAGCGCAAAGGCGCCGCCGGCTTCGTTGCGGTTGCGCATGCGGAAGCGGGCGCCCAGGTCGAGGTGGTAGCCGGGCGGCAGGCTGACCCCGGCGGTGACGCGCTGAAGCTCGCCGAACAGGCTCTTTTCGTCGCCGTTGACCCGAATGCTGACCACCGACTTGCGCTCTTCGCGGCGAATCTCGCCGTAGCCGGGCACGAGGCGGGCGCGCGAGATCTGGGCGATGGGCGCGCCGGGATCGGCGTCGGGGTCATCGGCGCTGGCGTTGAGCGGGCGCACCGGCATATGGCCCACCTGCTCGACGTCTTCGCGGTCGCCGGGCGCCAGCTCCAACAGCAGGTCGACGGTGCGCGCCTCGGTGTGGAACTCGCCCAGGCGCCGGCCGCGCAGCAGGTAATCGAGCGTGCCGCCGACCTGCCGGGGGCTGACACCAGCGCGCTCGGCGCGGTCGCGGTCGACCTCGAAGCGCAGCTCGGAGGCGGGCTCTTCGGTCTCGATCTCGGCCTGCGTGGCGCCGGGCAGCGCGGCGAGGCGTGGCAGCAGCTCTTCGGCCAGCGCCGAGGCGACCTGGGTGTCGGGGCCCATCAAGCTGAGCGTGAGGCCGCTGGTATTGGTGTCGTCGTTGCCCCCCCAGCCGATCTTGACCTCGTAGCCGGGGCGCTCGGGCATGCGGGCGAGCACCTCTTTGTCCATCTCGGTGCGGGTGAGCTGCCGATCGGCGGGCTCGACCAGGTAGACCTCGATCAAGCCCATAT
>JAGQJJ010000797.1 GCA_020430675.1 Myxococcales bacterium | reverse complement strand
CTCGGCGACGCGCCGACGCCGACCGATCGCGGCCGCGTCGAGGCTCTGATCGACCTGGCCACCGACTGGACCCGCGACGGCCGGCGCCTCATCGCGGGGCACGGCGAAGCGGCCGAGACCGACGCCGCCCGCACGCTGCGCCAGCGCACCACGAGCGAGATCGCCGGCCTCTACGTCGACGGCCTCGTCTACGGCCTGGGCACCGGCGGCTGGCTCGCGACCCTCGCTGACGCCGACTCGGCCGCTGGCTATATCCTGCCCGCGCTGCTCTTTGCCGGCACCGCCACCGCGGGCATCGCCATCGCCGACGTCAAAGCCGATGCCTTCGGCTATGGCGTGCCGCGCACCATCTCGGCCGGCCTGCGCGTCGGCTTGATGGAAGGCGTGGCGTGGACGCTCTGGCACGAGGCCGCCGCGGCGGACGGGGACGGTTGGTCCCGCGAGACGGTGACCACGGTGATCTGGCTGGGCCCGACCGTCGGCGGCGCGATCGGCGCGGTGGTTGGCCATCGCTTCAGCCCCACGCCCGGCGCCGCGGCCATGGTTGAGTCGGGCGCGCTCTGGTCGGCGCTTTTTGCCGGCATGGGCGTCGCCGCGCTGGTCGCCGATGATGACCAGGCCGACGACGCCTTCATGCTTGCGGCGGCGCTCGCCCTCAACGTCGGCGCCGCCGGTGGCGCGGTGCTCGCCGGCGTCACCGAACCCAGCGCCGCCCGGGTGCGCTTCCTCGACCTTGGCGCCCTTGCTGGCGGGCTGACCTTCGGCGGCCTCTACCTCTCCATCGCCGACGAAGACAGCGACAGCCAGGTCGGCTTTGGCATCACCGCCCTGGGCATTGGCACCGGCCTGGCGACCGCCTGGCTGCTGACCGATGGCATGGCCCGCGATCCGTTCCTCGGCCCGGCGCCCGAAGCGGGTGCCACCAGCCATCTGATGCTGTTGCCGGTCGAAGGCGGCGGCGAGGTGGGTCTGGCGGGCATGTTCTGACCGGCGGCCTGTTACCGGAGGGTAGCGTGCCGCTGCGCGAATGGCTTTTTGATACGCGCGTTTGCGGTGGTCCCGGGCAGAGTGCCAGCGTACTGTGCAGTCATCGACCGGAGGCTGGCGATGGCGACCACTTTTGCCGAGAGCATCGAAGAGACCGAAGAAGACGAAGCCATCAATGGCATCGCGTCTCCCGCGGTTGATCCCACAAATCAAGCCGCCCGAGCCCAGAGCGCCGAGCTCAGGGGCGCCGATCCGCAGGCGGCGACGGCGGCCGCGGCCCAGAGCGCCGATGTGGCCGACGCGGCCGCCTTCAGTCCGTGGTACCAGGAAAACGTCAGCGCCACCGAATCGGGCGAGGCCGTTGAACGAGATCGGCATTTCCTCGGCACCGGCGAGGTCGTGCCCGGGGGCGAGGAGCGGATCGGCGGCGCCACGACAACCACCGAGACCACACAGTCGCCCGGCCAGCACCGCGAGGTTCGTACGGAAAGCCGGTATGGAACCGACGCGCAGGGACAGGCAACGCTCCACGAGACTCAGGACACCACCACCCGCGGCCCCCTGAACCTGAACGGCAGCGACGAGCGCATCACCCGCGACACCACGACCCAGCTTGACGCGCGGGCCACGACTGAGGCGCTGCGCGGGTCGCTGGCGGCCACTTCGGCGCGTCTGGCCAGTGACTTCGAAGACCGGGGCGGCGAGCTGGCCGAGCTTGAGGCCCTGCGGCGCGAACTGGCCGCACCCGACGGCGGGGCGGGGCAGGGCCTCAGCGCCGATGAGATCGCCGCGCAACGCGCCGCGCTGGGCGATCGCATCGCCGAGCTGACCGCGCAACGCGCCGAGCTGAACGCCGCGCGCATCCAGATCGAAGGCGAGTTGTCCACGCTCGATGAGACCAACTACGAGGCGGTCGCCGAGCGCACCCGGGCCGCCGTCGAAGTGCAGACGCGGCAGGTCGGCGAGACGACCACCAGCCGCGCGTCGCATGCCATCGACCTGCTTGGTGGCACCGGGCAGTGGAACGCGAGCAGCGAGACCACCCACGTCGCCGCTGATGGCTCATCGACGACGCGGTCCAGTTCGAATCGGCAGAGCGTCTCGCTCGAAGGCGGGCCCAAGGCGGACTGGAGCCGGACCGAGTCGCAGTCGAGCACCGACGCCAACGGCCAGACCGAGGGGCGCAGCGAGACCGACTCACGCAGCGCCGGCATGGTGATCGGGCCCAACGGTGAACGCGGCGTGCGGGGGCAGTCGGGCCACTCGGAGACCCTGACGACCGGCGGGGGTGAGGATCAGCGCGCGGTCACCACTGGCAAGACGAATGAGTTTCAGATTACGAACCAGGGCGCGCACGTCGGCCAGCAGCACGAGCGCACCGTGGTGGAAGGCGAGGGCGACGATGCGCGCACTTCGACGCTGCGCGGGGGCGCCGCCTTTGACGTCGGCCCGGATGGCATCGAGGGCCAGGCGAACGTTGAGACCGAGCACCGCGATGGCGGCGTGACCCGGCGCAGCGGCGCGGTGGGCACGGCGCGCTGGGACGCACGGATCGAGCAGGTCGAAGGCCACGATCCGCCCATTTTTGAGAGCGTGATGACGCTGCGCATCGGCGCCAACCTCTCGACCCATCTGGGCCTTGAGGGCGAAGCCGACTCGACGAGCGCCACGGCGCGCACCGACGAAGACTCCGAGACCAGTGGCAGCGTCGCCGCCGACGCGCGGGTCGGGGCCTCGGTGCAGCTCGTCTATCGGCACCGGCTCAGCGGTCCTGAAGCCGA
>JAGQJJ010000007.1 GCA_020430675.1 Myxococcales bacterium | reverse complement strand
ATCAGCGTCTATCCGCCGCTTTCGGCCGCCAGGTCGCCCAGCGATGGCGAACTGGTCGACGGCTTTCGGCCCTTCGCCGAGCGCCTGCGCGCTTGGGCAGCCCGAACGAACGAGCGGTATCTCTTCACCGAGGTCGGCTACCCCGCGCTGCCCACCGCCGCCGCGCGGCCTTGGGATTACCGCGCCGCCGGACCGGTCGATCTGGCGATGCAGCAGCGCTGCTACCGCGCCCTGTTCCGCGCCTGGCACGCCGATCCGCGCCTCGCGGGCGTCTACTTGTGGAACTGGTTCGGCCCTGGCGGCCCGGCCGACCCCGGCTACTCGCCGCGCGGCAAGCCGGCCTTGCAGGTCATCCGCCGGTGGTATATGGGGTCGCGGGCGCGCAGCAAGGAGCCTCGATGAAGATTGTCAGTTGGAACGTCAACTCGATCCGGGCCCGGCACGACCGGTTCCTCAACTGGCTTCAGGCCAACGAGCCCGACGTGGTCTGCCTGCAAGAGCTGAAATGTCAGGAGGACGACTTCCCCTGGGATGAGATCAGCTCGCTCGGCTACACGGCATCGGTGCTCGGCCAGAAGACCTATAACGGCGTCGCCATCCTCTCGTTTGCCGACCAGACCAACGTCGCCTACGGCATGGACGACGGGGTCGACGACGCACAGGCCCGCTTTGTCGCCGCGACCATCGAGGGCGTGCGCGTCATCGATGTCTACGTGCCCAACGGCGGCACGATGGGCAGCGACAAGTGGGCCTACAAGCTCGAATGGTACGGCCGCCTGCGCCGCTGGTTGGACGCCAAGGCCGACCCCAAGGCGCCATTGGTGCTCTGCGGCGACTTCAACGTGGCGCCGACCGACCTCGACGTGGCGCGCCCGAAAGAATGGGCCGACGGCGTGCTCTGCGCCCCAGCAGCGCGCGCCGCGCTGGCCAACGTCGCCGACTTCGGCCTGATCGACACGTTCCGCCAGCACGAGCCCGGCGCGGGCCACTACTCATGGTGGGATTACCGCCGCCGCGGCCTCGCCGCCAATAACGGCCTGCGCATCGACTTCATCCTGGCCACTGAGCCGCTCGCCGCGCGGTGCAAAGCCGCCGGCATCGACCGCGACGAGCGCGAAGAGACGCCTGGCGAACCCAAGCCGAGCGATCACGCCCCGATCTGGGCCGAGTTCGATTGACCTTCCGCGCGCTGGCGCCGCAGCAGTTCAAAAGCGACCACCGCGCCGGCGACCGCCACGTTGAGCGACTCGACCTCGGCGCACATGGGGATGGACACAAAGGCGTCGAGCCGCGCGCTGACCGCCTCGCTTACGCCGGCCGTCTCGTTGCCAAGCACAAAAACCGCCTTCGCGGGTGGCGTGAAGCCATAAAGATCCACCGCCTCGTGGCCGCGCAGGCCGATGAGCGCAAAGCCGGCCGCGCGCAGGGCATCGGCGGCCTCGACCGCGCTCGGCGCGCGCAGAATCGGCGCGCGAAAAGCCACCCCGGCCGATGCCTTGATGACCAGCGGTCCCACCTCGGGGCAACCCGCGCGTGGCAGCACGACGCCAGCCAGCCCCGCGGCGACGGCCGTGCGCAAGAGCAGGCCCACATTGGCCGGGTTGGTGAGGCCATCGAGCAGCAGCAGATGGCCCGCCTGACCGTCCGCCAGAAACGCATCCAGCGCGCGCATGCGGGGCGCGACGACATCGAGCGCGACGCCCTGATCCTGACGGCCGTTGCGCGACAGCCGAGTGACCTCACGCGGCGGGCAGGTCTTCGGCCGCACCCCGCGCCGCTTCGCTTCGGCGCGAATCGCCTCGACCTGCTCGCCGTGCGCGTTCTGGGCGATGAGCAGCTTCTCGATGGTCACCCGCCGGTCGAGCAGCGCTTCGAGCACCGGCTTGCGGCCGTAGACGGTGATGCACCGATCGCGGGGATGGGGGGCGTTCACGGGCTCAGCTCAGCGTCATCAGCCGCTCGGCGAGCACCAGCGCGTCGATGGGCCAGCACCCGCGCGGCCGCACCCGCACCACGCCCGGCAGCCCGGCGATGGGCCGCGCGGTGATGACCCGGTCGATCCACAGCGGCGGAATCGCCGCCCGACCGTGCACCGCGCCGAGCAGCGCGCCGGCGATGCAGGCGTTGGTGTCGGTGTCGCCGCCAAAGGCCACCGTGTCCATCAGCCCATTGGCGAAGTCTTCGGCGTACAGCAATTGGTAGAAGGCGTTCTGCAACGCGATGCGCACCCAGCCCGAGTGCTTGATGAAGTCATCGGGCGGCCCTTGCGCGGCGGCTTCGAGCAGGCCGATGACCTCGGGGTGCAGGCCGAGCGCCTTCGCCCCGGCGACGGTATGCGTATAGACGCGATCGGCCGACGCCCCCTCGCGCAGCGCGAAGGCGATGGCCAGCGCCAGCGCGGCGTTGGCGTCCTGGCAGGTCGGGTGCGGATGCGTCAGCCGCGCATCGGCGCGAGCCAGCTCGACCAGCCGCCGCTCGGACCACGCATGCCCGGCGATGCCCATCGGGCTGATGCGCATCAAGGCGCCGTTGGCCTGGCTGGTGCGGCTGGCCGCGGCCCGAGCCGACGCGGCGGGGTGCGCGTCCTGAATGGCCGAGAGCGCCGCGGCGGTTGTGTGGCCCATGTCGAAGGGCCTAGACCGAAACCACCAGGCATAAGCGCGCGCCGCATCGTCCTCGTCGTAGGCCCCCCTCGCCACCAGCGTCCACGCCAGCAACCGGGCCAGCTCGGAGTCATCGGTCGGCTGGCCGGCGATCGTCTCGTGCGTGCCCCCATCGACCATCGCGTTGACCCCGGTGGGCCAGCGCGCGTCGATGGCCTTGGCGTCGAGGAACTCGACCTGGCTGCCGAGCGCGTCGCCGACGAGCTGCCCGAGCCAGCACCCCTGCCCGCGGCGCAGGCGTGAAGCGTCGGCCATCAGCGCATCGGGGCGCGCTTCGATCAGATCGTATGGCTCGGGCTCGGCCCGCGGGCCGCTCAGGTGATGGGCCCAATCGAGCCCGAGCAACGTGCGGCAGATCTCGGGCGCGCCGCCGAAGCAGAACCCGGCCCGGGTCGGGCGCTCGGCGCGATAGCGAATCGGCTGCCCACGCTCGTCGAGCAGTTCGCCGCCCACCGCGCGCAGGAGCGCATGCCCCGCGGCGATGTCGAAGTCGCGTGGCGCGTTGAGCGAGATCGCGGCGACGGCCTCCCCGGCGGCAGCGAGCGCCAGTCGGTAGGCGATGCCCGGCATCGGGCGATAGCGCGCTGGCGCCAGCGCCGCGGCGTAGTGCGCGGCCCGCCGGTCGGCCGAGCGCGAGACGAGGATCGTGTCTTCGGCGCTGAGCACCATCGGCCAGCCGGGGTGCTCGACCAGCGCGCCATTGCGCCGGAGCGGGCCGCAGCCTTCGGCCCATGACAAGAGATCGCCGTCATCATCGGGCGAGGCATAGCCGTAGACCACGCCGAGCACCGGGCGCCCATCGCGGATCAGACCGATCGAGACCGACGCGCCCCGCTGGCCGCGCTGAAACGATGAGGTGCCATCATTGGGATCGACCAGCCACAGCCCGTCCGACCCCGAGACCGGCGCACGATCGGCGGTCGGATCCTCTTCGGCGCGGAAGCCATAGGTCGGAAAGGCGCGGGTGAGGCGATCGCGAATCACGCGCTCGGCCTCAACATCGGCCAGCGCCTTGCCCGCGACGTCGCCCGGCGCATCGGGTCGATGAAACGCCCGGCGCAACAGGGCGCCGGCCGCTTGGGCGGCGTCGATCGCGGCGTCGAGGGCTCGCCGATTGGCTTCGCTCACGGGGTCTCCTGGGCCTCAGCGCGTGGGGGGTACATTACCCCAAGCGACCGCGTCTGTTGACCCGTCTCTCAACGAATCCACACCCCAAACGAGCCGCCGTGAACCTGAGTCACGGGTCCACGCCGCGCGGCGTGCGGTCAGGGCACGTCATGGGCGTGCAGCCCGTGTCATGCGGTGCTTCTCGGTTGGTACGACCGATGCAATCGGGGTCGATGAACCCTCACCGGAGCCCAGAAATGAAGACCCAGCGCCTCGTCTCGACCCTCATCGCCTCGACCGCTCTCACGCTGCTCGCCGTCGCGCCCGCGGCGGCCGACAACCACCTCCTGCTCGAACTCGAAGGCGGCGTCACCACCGCCGTTGGCGGCTCCGGCGACGCCGAGCCCGGCCACGCCATCGGCGCCACGTTCGGCATCGGCGGCCGCATCCCCGGTTTCAGCCCCGCCTACTACCTTGTCGGTCGCGTCGCCGCCGCCGACCACGGCCTGCGCGGCCCCGAAGTCTACGGCGGTCCGGCCATCGAACGCGACCAGAGCGAGTGGGCCCTCGGTGCCCGGATTTACCTGCCCATCTCGGAGCGCCTGCGGGCCCTCTTCCAGATCGCCGCTGGCGAGACCTCCGACACCTCGGACGTGAAGTACTACGGCGAGCGGCCGCTGCGCTACGAGAGCGAGCTGTTCACCATCTTCACCGAAGCCGGCCTGCAGTATCGCTTCACCAACAACTTCTCGCTCGGCGCGGTGGCCGACCTGGCCTACTTCCCCGACCAGGCCCCGTTCGACATGACCGCGCGCAGCGCCGGCATGGAAGACGGCGGTGAGTTCGGCCGGGCGCGCTTTGCGGTGACCACGACCTTCCATTTCTGATCGACGCCGACGCCCGCGCCGCTGCCTGTGAGGGGGATGCCATGAACGCCCGACGCCTTTCACCTCTGCTGCTGCTGCTCACCCCGCTCTGCGTCGCTTGGAACGGAGGCGGCGAAGGCACCGCCACCATTCGCGGCATCGAGCGGTCCGCGCTCGCCGTCAGCGTCGGTGGGGCGGCGCGCATCGACGTCGACTTTCAGACGATTCTCACCGGCGAGCTGCCCGACGGCGACGTGGTGCTGAGTCTGGCCGTGCCCACCGACTTCATCGGTCGGACGGCCTTGCTGAGCGACCAGCGAATCTGGCTGGCCTATCGCGAGTACGACTCGGAGGGGCGGCTCGTCTTCGAGTCGACCAAACCCCGCGACGGCAGGCTCGAGCTCCAGCGGTACGGCAATACTGTCGATCTGCGGCTTTGGGGCACGTTCGCCGACCCGCATGAACCGAACATCGCGCGGTTCCTGGATTCGGTTCAGGTCTACTTCGTCGGCGAAGAGACCCCGCCCCTGGCTCGCGACACCGATCGCGGCGGGTCGACCACCGTCTATGTCGACTCCAGCCAGGGCTGCGATGATGGCTTCGATGATGACCCGTCGCCGAGCGCCGATGACTCGGGCGGGTGCGAGGGCGATGACTTCGAGTCGAGTGATGACAGCGCCAGCAGCGGGTGCGAGGGTGACGACTGGGGCGACTCGTCAAGCGGCGGCAGCAGCGATGACTCGGGCGGGTGTGAGGGCGATGATGTCGGCGGTGGCAGCGACAGCGATTGGGGGGGCAGCGACTCTTCATCGAGCTGCGAAGGCGATGCGGTCGCCGCCGGCCCCGGACGCGCGGTGCGGCGCAGCCCCCGCATCGTCAAGCTGATCAACTACGCGCCGTGGTTGTTCGTCTTCCTGACGCTGCACCTGCTGCGCACGCGGCGGCGGCGCTTCCTCACTCGAGCCAGCCGGCCTCGCGGTACCACTCGGCCGTCTGCGTGAGGCGCTGGGTCAGCGACATCCGCATCTTCAGGCCGAACTGCTCGCGCGCCTTGCGTGACGAGCACATCCACGAACCGGCCGTCGCTTCGCGCATCTTGTCCAGCGTCAGCAGCGTCGGTTTGCCGCGCACGCGCGCCGCGAGCTCGGCGACGGCTGCGAGGCCCCAGCTCAGCGCCTGCGGGGGGTTGACGACCCGCACTTCGCGGCCGAGCGCTTCGCCGAGCAACTGCCCCAGATCGTGAAAGGTCGGGCGCTGGTCGTCACCGGCGTAGTAGACGCCGACGCCGGCCGGGGCCTCGATTCCCGGTCCGGGTACGCGCTCGCCGCGCTCGCCGGCTTCGACCGTCAGGTGGGCCAGGTCGGCGGCGTGCACCAGCGAGAGGCGCTGCTGCCGCATGCCCGGCACGACATGCCAGCCCTTGTCGGCCAGACGGAAGAGCTCAAACGTCTCGCGATCGTATTCGCCGAAGACCACCGGCGGGCGCACGATGGTCACGGGCACGCGACCGGCGCGCGCCCGCGCTGCCCGCTCGCCGGCGAGCTTGCTGCGGCCGTACTCAGAGATGGGGGCCGGCGCGTCGTCTTCGACCAACGGGATCTCGGCATCGCTTGGGCCGGCGGCGGCCAACGATGACATCAGCACGAAGATCGGCGGCGTTGTCGCCGCCGCGCAGGCGTCGATCACGCGCGCCACACCGCCTTCGTTGACCCGCCACATCTCGGTGGTGTCGGACGCGCGAATCACCCCGGCCAGATGGTAGACGACGTCGACGTTGGCGCAGAGGTCGGCAAATGAGTGCGGGTCGGTCACGTCGCCGAGCCGCAACTTCACGCCCATGGCTTCAAGTGAGCCCACGTCGGCAGTGGGACGCACCAGGCAGGTGACCTCGTCGCCCAGCTTGATCAGCCGCTCGACGAGATGGCGTCCGATGAAACCGGTCGAACCGGTCACAAAAGCGCGCATGGCAACCCCTAGAGCCGACCCCGAACAGTATCGGTTTCCCGGCAGGTCGCTGCAACGGCGACCGCGAAAAACCCCGGTAAGACCGGGCGTCGACGGCGTCGGGTGCCGCAGACGGAGACAGGGAGATCAGACAATGAGTCGAATCAGTCGGGTGATGTGGGCGGCCTTCGCCGTGTTGTTGCTCTGGGCCTGTGACCCTTCGGTTGACGGCGTCGGGGGGGGAGCGCACAACCAGCCCGGCGCGGGCGGTCAAGGCGGTCAGGGCGGTGCCGGCGGCGGCGGCGGGCAGTTTGCCGCTGCCGACGCGGGTGTTGGCCCCTGGGGTGGCGAAGGCGAAGGCGAGGGCGAAGGCGAAGGCGAAGAGGAGCGCGGGGCCGATCCGGCCGCGCCGCCGCCAAGGGGCAATACCAATATCAACCTTGGCGGCGCCCAGGACTTCGGCTACTTCCGCCGCCTGCTCGCCGACGGCATCGTGCCCACCAGCGAAGACTTCGACGCCGGCGGCTTCTTCGCCGAGCACCACACCCCGCTGCCCGACCCTCACTGCGGCGAGCGCGTCTGCTTGCAGGCGATGCTCGGGGTGCGGGCCAACCTCATCAACGGCAACAACTGCACGATGCTCCAGTTGGGGCTCAACTCGCCGATCGTGGCCGATCCCAATGACCGGCCGGCGCTCAACCTGGTGGTGGTGGTCGACGTCTCGGGTTCGATGTCAGAGGCGGGCAAGCTCGAGTTCGTGCGCCAGGGGCTGCACCAGATGGTCAACGAGCTCAACGACGACGACGCGATCGCGCTGGTCAAGTACAGCCGCGAGGCCGAGCTGGTGCAGCCGCTCGGCCCGCTGCGCGGCCAGCGCAATGCGCTGCACGATCTGGTCGATCGCTTGCAGCCCGAGGGCGCGACCAATATCCACGACGGTCTGCGGGTCGGCTATCGCGAGGCGCTGAGTGGCTACGACAGCGGTCGGCAGAACCGCCTCATCATGCTCAGCGACGGCGTCGCCACCGCGGGCAACACCGACGACGCCGCCATCCTGGCTCTCAGCCGCACCTACAACAGCGAGGGCGTCGGCCTGACCACCGTCGGCCTGGGCAGCGACTTCAACTACGCGCTGATGCGCGACCTGGCCGAGCAGGGCGACGGCAATTTCTACTTCGTCGAGCACGCCGAGGCAGTGCGCGAGGTGTTCACTGAAGAGCTGAGCTACTTCACGGTGCCGGTCGCGTTTGACGTCGAGTTGAGCATGCAGCCGGGCGGCGATTACCGCCTCATCCGCGCCCAGGGTTCGCGCTTTTGGACCTACGACGACGAGACCGGCGGTGGCGGGCTGCGCGTGCCCAGCGTCTTCCTCGCCCATCGCGTCGCCCATGACGACGTCGGCCCCGGCGGCACGCGCCGCGGCGGCGGCTCGGCGCTGCTGGTCGAGCTGATGCCCGACCCGCGCCCCGACCGCGCGCCGGGTGAGACCAATGTGGCGGTCATCGACCTCAGCTTCCGCGAGCCGGGCACCGACCGCACAGTGCAGCAGACCATCAACGTCATGTACCCCGAGGCGCCCGACGTGCTGCTGCGGCGGGGCTTTTTCGACAACACCATCGTCGAGAAGAGCTTCGTGATGCTCAACATCTACGTGGGCATCGTGACCGCGGTCGACCTCTTCTACCTGGAGCGCGACGGCGAGCAGGCGGTCGCCATGTTGCGGGCGCTGGTCGCGGCGGTGCGCGACTACGAAGATGGGGCCAACGACGGCATGGGCGACGTCGACATCCAGCTCGACGCCGAGCTGCTCGACCAGCTCGTCGAGGTCATGCTGGCCAATGGCGCGACCGAGCCGGTGGACCAGGAGCTGCCCGAAGATCCCTGGCCCGAAGACGACTGATTCGGCGTCAAGCCGCCCGCAACGCCGCGTCGAGCAGGGCCCATTGCGCTGCTTGCGCCGCGTCTCCCGCCTCTTCCGCCAGCGCGCGGGCCCGCGCCGCTTCTTTGGTCGCTTCGTCGCGGCCCCCCCTCGCGACAAGCACCAGGGCGCGGGCCCCGCGCGCGGCGCGTTCCGCCTCCGCATCGCCGGCCTGCTGCGCGCCATCGGCGCCTTGCCCCAGCGCCAGAAGCCCTGCTTCGATGTCGCCTCGATGAATCGCCAGCACGCCGCGCACGGTGCAGCGCGACCACGGCGTCAACGCCGCGGCGGCATCGGCGGCGATGGCGAGCGCGCCGAGCGTGTCGAAAGCGCTTGACGCCGCGTCGGGCGGGCCGGTCAGCGCGGTGGCGAGCAGGGCGCTCAGATGCGGCGCGTCGCTCGCCGGCAGCCCGAAGGCGCGCAGCCCATCGAGCAGTTCGCGCGCCAGCGTCGGGGTGTCGGTCGCAGCCGGATCGACGGGGTCGAGCTGGGCCAGCCGCTCGGCGAGCGCGCCGGCCAGCAGGGCGTCGACCGCCAGGCCATGCGCGGCGGCGGCGCGCTCGGCGTCACTCCAGAGGTCTTCTTCAAGGCGCAGGGTCAGCGCGTGCATCGGTGGATCTCCCTTTTCGGGGCGCCCGAAGATCAGGCGCACAAGAGATCCATCGGCGCGTCCGGCGCGATGTTGCGCAATTCGCGTGATTTTTTTGCGCCGGGCGGCTCAGCCCTTGTCCAGATCCTCGATCCGCTGCACGCGCTCGATCGCGGTCTCGGTGGCGGCGATCAGCTTGCGGAAGGCGTCGACCGCCTCGGTCTGCCCGAGCTGCTCGGCGATGGCCAGGGCGCGCCGCGCATGGGGAAGGGCCTCTTTCGGACGGTGCAGCGCCAGAAAACCCTGGGCGAGCAGGCTGCAGATCGTCGCTTCGGCCCCGGTCGCGTCCACCTCGCGGGCCAGGCGCGCGGCCTCTTCCAGCGAGGGCAGCGCCTCTTCGATCTGGCCCCGCTCCAGCGCCGCCTGGCCTTTGGTCATCGGCGCAAACCACTTGGGCTCGGCGCCGCCCAGGTCGGTCTCCAGCTTCTGCACCAGCGCGCCGAACAGCGCTGCTTCGTCGGCCTGACCCTGCGCCGCGGCCAGCTCGGCGGCGCGACGCGCGGGCGCAAGTGCGTCGGCGGGGCGGCCCAGACCAAAATGCGCCATCGCCAGCCCCGCCTGCGCGGTCATCTCGGCCTCCCGGTCGCCGAGCTTCGCCGCGACGGTGATGGTGCGCTCGAAGAACGCGATGGCCACCGCGGGCTGGCCCTTCTCCAGCGCCTGCTGCCCGGCGACGAGGATGCGGTGGTGTTCAGGGGCGGGTTCGTCTGCGCTCATGTGCTGGCCTCCGTGGGCCGACAGCATGACAAAGGCCCGATCGAAACACCAGCCGCGGGAAGTTGCGTCGCGCCGGGGGTCGGGGGTCCAATGGCCGACCGGAGGTGGCATGGGCGTCGACGCGCTCCTCACATTGGCCGTCATCGTGGGCATCTTTGCCCTGCTCGCGACCGATCGCTTCCCGTCCGAGGGCGTGATGATGGGCGGCCTCGCCGTGCTGCTCGTCGGCGGCGTGCTGCCGCCCGAAGCGGCGTTTGGCGGCTTCGCCAGCCCGGCGGTGATCGCGCTCGGCGGTCTCTACGTATTGACCGGCGCCCTGCGCGAGACCGGGGCGCTCGACCGACCCGCGCAGCGTCTGCTCGCCGGCGTGACCCACCCCGACTCGGCGCGGCGGCGATTGACGCTGGTCATCACGCCGCTGAGCGCTTTTCTCAACAACACGCCGCTCGTGGCGATGCTGATGCCCATCGCCAGCACCTGGGCCCGGCGCCACGGCCGCAGCGCGCGCGGGCTGCTGCTGCCGCTCTCGTACGCCGCGGTGTTTGGCGGCACCTGCACGCTGCTGGGCACCGCGACGCATCTGGTGGTGCACGGGCTGCTCATCGAGCGCGGCTTCGAGGGGCTCGGCATGTTCGAGATGCTGCCCATCGGCCTGCCGGTGGCGCTGGTCGGCCTGCCGGTGACCTGGTGGCTCGCGCGCCGGTTGCTCGGCGGCGGTGAAGGCGATGGATCGGGCCTGGCCGCTGAGAAACGGCGCGAGTACACCACCGACCTGATCGTGACCGATGGCTCATCCATCAGCGGACAGACCATCGAAGAAGCAGGTCTACGCCATCTGGCCGGGTTGTTCCTCATCCGCATCGAGCGCAGCGGCGAGGCCATCGCGCCGGTCACGCCCGGCGAGCGGCTGCACGCGGGCGACCGCCTGACCTTCGCCGGCGTGCTCGAGACCATCGTCGATCTTCAGCGCCGCCGCGGGCTGGCGCCGGCCGACACCGCGCCGGCCAACGTCGACTGGGTGCTTCACGAAGCGGTCATCTCGCGCGGCTCGCCGCTGGTGGGCAACAGCATCCGCGAGGCCAATTTCCGCGGCGCGTACGGCGCGGCGGTGGTCGCGGTGCATCGCCACGGCGAGCGCATCGGCCGCAAGCTGGGCGACATCGTGCTGCGCCATGGCGACACGCTGCTTTTGCAGGCCGCGCCCGGCTTCGCCCGCACGTTTCGCGACGCGCCCGACTTCTACCTCATCAGCGAGGTGCCCGAAGCGACGCGGCCGCGGCATGGGCGGGCGCCGCTGGCGTTGTTGTTGATGGGCGGCGTGGTCATCACCGCCGGTCTGCTCGGCGTGCCGCTGGCCACCGCGGCGGTGACGGGCGCGATGCTGGCGATCATCGGCGGCTGCCTCTCATTCGGCGCCGCGCGCCGCGCGGTCGACGTCAGCGTGCTGGTGGTCATCGCCGCCGCCCTGGGCATCGCGCGGGCCGTCGAAGAGACCGGCATTGCCGCCGCGGTCGCGGGCCCCGTGGAGTCGCTGGCCGATGTCTTCGGGCCGATGGGCCTGCTCGCCGCGGTCTACCTGACCGGCATGGTGCTCACCGAGCTGATCACCAACACCGCCGCTGCCGCGCTGGTGCTGCCGGTCGCGCTGGCCGTCGCCGAGGGCGCGGGCCTCGACCCCCGCCCGTTTGCCCTGGCCACCACCGTCTCGGCTTCGATCTCGCTGGCCACGCCGCTCGGCTACCAGACCAACATGATGGTCTATGGCCCCGGCGGCTACCGCTTCGCCGATTTCCTGCGCATGGGCATTCCGCTTCAGCTCATCTGCGCCGCCGTGGCCGTGACCGCCCTGGGCCTGCGGTACGGCTTCTTGTGGTCGCCGCCAGAGGCTCGGCGAAGCCACGGCGAGCCGGTCGAGCAGGCCCTCAATCGTCGCGTCCACTTCGAGCAGGTGCTGCTGCGCCGGCCGCACAAAACCGACCTGCGCCGCGTGGTCGAGGAAGGCGAGCAGATGGTCGAAGTAGCCGTGCGCGTTGAGCAATCCGAGCGGCTTGTGGTGATAGCCCAGGATGCGCAGCGTGGTGACCTCGGTGATCTCTTCGAGCGTGCCGAAGCCGCCGGGCAGGGCGATATAGGCGTCCGACAGGTAGACCATCATCGCCTTGCGCGCCGGCATGCTGTCGACGACAAACAGCTCGGTCACGCCCAGATGGCCGACCTCCATCCCTTGCAGTCGCTCGGGGATGACCCCGAAGACCTCGCCGCCCGCGGCCAGCGCGCCGTCGGCCAGCGCCCCCATCGACCCGACGCGCCCGCCGCCGTAGACCACGCCGATGCCGCGTCGCGCGAGGGTCGTGCCCACCGCGCGCGCCAGGTCGAACCACTGCGGGGCGACGTCGTCGCTCGAGCCGCAGTACACCGCGATGCGTCGAAACTTCTTCATCGGCGCAGGCTAAGCGCCGGGCCGACCGCTTCGCAAGCCACAAGCGGCGACGCGAGGGCGCGCTCGAACATCCAACCCGGGGCCGGCCCTGCGCCCGACACTGGAGCACCATGGGGTTGAAGGTCGAAATCCGCGGCAGCCTGGCCGACGTGCCCGCCGTCGAATGGGACGCGCTGGTCGGCGACGCGGGGTGCCCCTTCTTCGAGCACGCCTTCCTCATCGGGCTGGAGCGCACCGGCTGCCTCGGCGCCGGCACCGGCTGGTCACCGCGCTACGCCCTGGCCCGCCGCGGCCGCGAGCTGGTCGGCGCCCTGGCGCTCTACCGCAAGGATGACAGCTACGGCGAGTTCATCTTCGACTGGGCCTGGGCCGATGCCGCCCGCCGCGTGGGGCTGCCCTACTACCCCAAGCTGCTCTGCGCGGCGCCGTTTTCCCCCGTCGGCGGCCGCCGCTTCCTGCTCGCGCCCGGCGAGGGCGACCCCGTGCGCGAAGCGCTCCTCGACGCCGCCCGCGAGGCCACCGTGCGCGAGCCGGCCACCGGGCTGCACTTTCTCTACATCACCGAAGACGAAGCCGACTTTCTCGGCGTCCGCGGCTTCGCGATTCGCCATACGCACCAGTTTCATTGGCAGAACGAGGGCTACGCCGACTTCGACGCCTTCCTCGACCGCTTCCGCAGCAAGCGCCGCAACCAGATTCGCCGCGAGCGCCGTCAGATCGCCGAAGCGGGCGTGCGCACCCGGATCATCGAAGGCCGCGACCTCGACGCCCGCGCCCTCGATTGGGCGTGGCGCTTCTACCACACGACCGTCGACAAGTTCTTCTGGGGCCGGCGCTACCTCAACCGGGCCTTCTTTGACTGGCTGGGCCGCGAGTACCGCCATCGTCTGTGCCTCATCGTCGCCGAGCGCGACGGCGATCTGCTGGGCGGCACCGTCAACGTGCAGAAGGACGGCGCTCTACGGGCGCTACTGGGACTGCCTGGGCGACGACGTCGCGAACCTGCACTTCGAGGTGTGCAGCTACGCGGGCATCGAGACCGCCATCCAACGCGGCTGGCGGCGCTTCGAGGCCGGCGCGGGCGGCGGCGGCCACAAATACGGCCGCGGCTTCCTGCCGGTCATCACTCGATCGGCCCACGAGCTGCTGCTGCCGGGGTTGAGCGAAGCGGTGCACCGCGCGGTTGCGTTCGAGCGCGAGCAGCTCGCCGAAGAGCTGGCCAGCCTCGAAGGGCACCTGCTCAAAGAGTGATCAATCGTCGAAGGCGTCGGCCAGCTCGTTGGTGATCGCCTCGAGCGCGGTCAGATCGAGCTTGCTGGTGCCGGCGTCGAGCGCCGGGAACTCGCCGGTCGGCAGGCGGGGCAGGGGTGGGCGATCGGGCACCTCGACGCGCGCCGCGGCCAGCTCGGCGCGGAACAGGTCGACCGTGGCGAAGCGCTCGCGCGGCTCGGCGTGGGCCGCGCGGCTCAGCGCGCTGGCGAGCGCCACCGGGATGGTCTCGCCGCGCGAGGTGTGCGTCAGCGCGGGGCGCAGGGCCCGAAAATGCTGCCGGCACACGTTCAGCGGCTGGCCCGGGCGGATGAAATGCTTGCCGAGCAGGATGACAAACCCGAGCAACGCCACCGCGTACAGATCGGTGCGCGCGTCGACGCCGCGGTTGACCCACTGCTCGGGCGCGGTGAAGAGCGGGTGCCCGTACAGCACGCCGCCCAGGTTCGACGTCGCGCTCTGCGCCAGCAGATGCACCAGGCCGGCGCCGTGCAGCTTGAGCGCGGGCCGCGCCGGATCGGCCCCGTAGGTCAGCAGGATGTTCTCGGGCCGCACATCGCGATGCACCACGCCCGCCGCGTGGCAGACGGCCAACGCTTGCAGCAGGTGATCGAGGATGTGCAGGGCCTCTTGGATCGAAAACGAGCCGCGCTTGAGCCGATCGAGCAGCGTCTCGCCCACGATCGGGGCCATGACCAGCCCCGCGGTGCCATCGGTCAGGCGCACCGCGGCGTAGAGCTGGGCGACCAGCTCACCGTGCAGCGCGCGCAGGCGCCGGGCCTCGGTCTCGAATTGGGGCCCCGGCGGCGGCACGCTCAGCAGCAGCCGCACCGCCACCGGCTTGTCGGTCTTCAGGTCGCGGGCGTCAAAGACCACGCCGTACGGATACTGACCGACCAACGATTCAAGCTGGAAGCGACCGCCCAGATGGCGGCCGATCAACGATTCGGGATCGCGTTTCACCGGCGTCCTCTGCCGCCCACCGGGCGAGAACCATTCCCCACCGGCATCCTATGCCGACCGGCGGCCGAATGCGACCCTGACGCGACGCCGGCCGCGATCAGCCGAGCAGATCCTTCACCGTGTCGCGCTCTTCGACCAGCTCATCGGCGCTGGCCATGATGCGGGCGCGCGGCTTGTCGCCGAGCTCGATGCCCTGAACGATGTGATGCTGCCCGTCAGCGTCGACGGTGCACGGGAACGAGTAGATCAGGCCCTCGGGCACGCCGTAGCTGCCGTCGCTGGTCACCGCCATGCTCACCCACTGGCCCGCCGGGGTCGGCCGGAACCAGTCGCGGGCGTGGTCGATCGCCGCCCACGCCGCCGAGGCCGCCGACGACTTGCCGCGCGCGTCGATGATCGCCTTGCCGCGCTGCTGCACCGTCTTGATGAACGGGCCATCGAGCCAGGCGTGGTCGCTGATCACGCTGGTCAGCGCCTTGCCGTTGATGGTGGCGTTGGTGAAGTCGGGGTACATCGTCGGCGAGTGGTTGCCCCAGATGCCGAGCGTGCGGATCGCGCGCACCGAGACGCCCGCCTTGGCGGCGATCTGGCCGTAGGCGCGGTTCTGGTCGAGGCGGGTCATGGCCGTGAAGTTGTTGGGGTTGACCCGCTTCGCCTGGTGGCGCGCGATGAGGCAGTTGGTATTGCAGGGGTTGCCGACGGTCAGCACCTTCACCGAGGCCTTGGCCGCGGCGTCGATCGCCTTGCCCTGGCCGATGAAGATGGGCCCGTTCTCGCGGATGAGATCGGCGCGCTCCATGCCCGGCCCGCGGGGCTTGCTGCCGACGAGCAGCACGAGATCGGCGTCGCCGAAGGCCACCTCGGCGTCGCTGGTGGTGACCACGTTGTCGAGCAGCGGATAGGCGCAGTCGTCCAGCTCCATGCGCACGCCTTCGAGGGCGCCGAGCGCGACCGGCAGCTCCAGCAGTTGCAGAATGACCGGCTGGTCGGGTCCGAAGACGTGCCCGGCGGCGATGGGGAAGACGAGGCTGTAGCCGATCTGACCGGCGGCGCCGGTGACGGCGACGCGGAGGGGGGTCTTGGAAGACATGCGGGACTCCTTTCTGCGCGACCGGGGTCCATCCGGTGCGCGCGCAGTTTACCGCTCGACGAGCGCGCGGCAAGGGTTCCGTCGGAGAACTTCAGCAGCCGCGCTTCAGCTTCCCGAGGGCGGTGATTCCACCGGCGCATAGAACGAGAGGCCGCGCAGGTTCTCGTCGACGCGCAGGGGCGCGTTGAGCGGTGGCATCGCGCGCTGGGCGCAGTCCATGCGCGGGCAGAGGCGGCACGTCACGTCGACGGGCACCGGGCGCGCGTCGAGCTGCAAGCCTTCGGAGTAGACCAGCTTCGCGGCGAACTCGAGGCGGCAGCCGAGCCCCACCGCCATCATCGTGCGCGGGTCGCGATGCCCGCCCCCGCCGCGCTCGACGGTGCGCGCGATGCAGAAATACGTCGCGCCGTCGGCCATTTCGGAGATCTGCGCGCAGATGCGCCCCGGCGTCAGGAAGGCCGAGTGCACGTTCCAGCGCGGGCACGCCCCGGCGAAGCGCGCGAAGCGGATGCCCGAGGCGCTGAACCGCTTCGAGATGTTGCCGGCGATGTCGACCCGCACGAAGTGGAAGGGCACGCCCTCGGCCCCCTTGCGCCGCAAGGTCGTCAGCCGATGCGCCACCTGCTCGAAGCCGGCGTGGAAGCGATGGCTGAGCAGCTCGATGTCGTACTTCTCGGCCACCGCCGCCTGATGAAAGCGCGCGTAGGGCATCATGACCGCGCCGGCGAAGTAATTGGCCAACGCCACGCGATACAGGCTGCGCGCGGTGGCGGTGCTGAGCGCCGCTTGCTCGACCAGCGCGTCGATCTTGCTGCCGTGCTGCAACAGCGCGATTTGATGGGCCAATTGGAACGTCAGGCTCTCGGGCGGCAGCGCCTCTGACAGCCGCAGCACCCGCCCGCGCGGGTCGTAGTGCCGCAGCGCGCCCGACATCGCGCCGATCGTCTCAACCCGCACATCGACCCCGCCCGCCGTCAGGTGGGTGATGAGCGCGCTGGCGCGGTCGCGGGGCCCGAGCGTGGCCGCCAGCGCCTCGGCCGCGGTCTCCAACTCGGGGAAGTGGTTGCCCGCCGTCTGCAGCGCATCCGACACCTCTTCCGCCGGCAGCCGCTGCCGCCCCAGCGCGTCTTCTTCGCCGTCGCCCTCAAAGCCGAGCAGCGCCGCCACCGATTGCAGGTCGTCCTGCGCCGCCCGCCACGCGCGAAACAACGCCGCCACCGCCCGGGCGCCGTTGGGCGAGGCGGTCACCAGCTCGACGATGTCGTGATTCTTCAGGTGGTACTCGTCGAAGATCGGATCGGCGAAGTCGGCCCGCAGCGCCCGGGTGAGCGCCTCGGTGTCATCGGCGAAGGTCGCCAGATCGACATCGAACTGCTGCGCCAGCGCGATGAGCAGCTCAGCGGTCAGGCGCCGCCGGTCGTGCTCGATCAGGTTCAGGTAGCTGGGCGAGATGCCGAGGCGCTCAGCCAGCTCGGCCTGGGTCAACCCCGCGCGCCGGCGCAGGGCCCGAACCCGTCCGCCCAGTGGCTTGGCTTCACTCATTAGCTTGTCAATTCTGTAAATCGATTTACAAATTTCATCTTCGCCGGATGACTCCATCCACCTATCGCTGAGCCGGTAATGGCCCTGAACGGTAGATGACGCATTGCGTCACCAAGGAGAAGTCATCATGATTTACAACAACAAGCCTGCCCCGTCCAGGAGGATCCGACTGATGCGCGCCGGCATCGACTTCACCCCGCCGCCCCCCACGAGCCGCTCGGTGCTGACGCCGGCCGCGGTTGAG
Organism: Myxococcales bacterium; assembly: GCA_020430675.1. The sequence goes on along the minus strand of JAGQJJ010000007.1, from coordinate 977 downwards.
TTCGTGGCTGACCTGGCCCGCGCGTTTGGCGACCGCCGCGACGCGCTGCTCGCCGCCCGCCGCGCCCGTCAGGCGCGCTTCGACGCCGGCGAGCGCCCGCAGCTGCTGCCCGAGACCGCTGACGTGCGCGCCGCCGAGTGGACGGTCGCGCCGCTGCCCGCCGACCTGCTCGACCGCCGCGTCGAGATCACCGGCCCGGTCGAGCGCAAGATGATCATCAACGCGCTCAACTCGGGCGCCAACGTCTTCATGGCCGACTTCGAAGACTCCACCTCGCCCACCTGGCTCAACGTGATGAACGGACAGGTGAACCTCGCCGACGCGGTCCGCCGGACGATCCATTACACCGCGCCCGAGACCGGCAAGGAGTACGCCCTGAGGGAGCGCGTGGCGGTGCTCTTCGTGCGGCCCCGAGGGTGGCACCTGCGAGAGCGACACCTCCTCGTCGATGGGCGCGACGCCCCCGCGGCGCTCGTCGATTTCGGGCTCTTCTTCTTTCACAACGCGCGCGAGCAGGTGGCCCGAGGCACCGGCCCCTACTTCTACCTCCCCAAGATGGAGCACCACCTCGAAGCGCGGCTCTGGAACGACGTCTTTCTCCACGCCCAGGGCGCCCTCGGGCTGCCGCCGGGGACCATCAAGGCCACGGTGCTCATCGAGACCCTCCCCGCGGCCTTTCAGATGGACGAGATCCTCTACGAGCTCCGAGAGCACAGCGCGGGACTCAACTGCGGTCGCTGGGACTACATCTTCTCGTTCATCAAGCGCCGCGCCGGAGACCTCTCCGCGCTCCTCCCAGACCGCGCGCAGGTCACCATGGACCGCGCCTTTCTTCGCGCGTACTCCCAGCTCCTCATCAAGACCTGCCACCGGCGCGGCGTGCACGCGATGGGCGGCATGGCCGCGCAGATTCCCATCAAGGATGACCCCGAGGCCAACGACCGCGCCCTCGAGCGGGTGCGCGCCGACAAGCTCCG
>JAGQJJ010000079.1 GCA_020430675.1 Myxococcales bacterium | reverse complement strand
GGCCCGGCGCGAGGCCGACGCCGCCGCCGCCGCCGAGCAGGCGCGGCTCGCCAACGTCGCCGCCGCCGCCGACGCGATCGTCGCCGAAGCGCGCGCGCAGCGCCGCGCCGGCTGGGTCGAGCTGTACGCCGCCCGCTTGACCGCCTTGCGCGAGTCCCTGGTCGAGCAGCGCATGATCGGCCTGCTCGCCGACGACGACGTGGCCATGCGCCGCCTCGCCGCCACCGCGCTGGGCACGATGGGCAGCCGTCGCGCGGTGCCGGCGTTGACGCAGCGGCTGAGGGACGGGGTCGAGCCCGACGCCAACGTCATCATCGCCATCATCCGCGCGCTGGCCGTCATCGGCGACCCGGCCGCCGAGCCAGCCGTGATGGCCGCGCGCATGGTGCCCGGCTCCAATGGCTACATCGCCCAACAGACCGTGCTGGCCTATCAGATGCTGCCGCCGATGCCGCCCGAGAACCCCGACGACCCGGACGCCTGGGTCAATTTTGGCGTCGCCCTGATCGAAAAAGGACGGCTGCGCGAGGGCATCGCCGCCTACGACGAGGCCCTGCGGCTCGACGCCAACAACCTGCGGGCGCTCAACAACCGGGGCATCGCGTGGCGGCGCAACAAGCAGTATGCGCGGGCGCTGGCCGACTTCGATCGCGCGCTGGCGATCGACCCGCAGTTCGCCAAATCCCTGCTCAATCGCGCCACGGTGCAGCGCCATCTCAATGACCTCGCCGGCTCGACTGCGACCCTCGACCGACTGATCGCACTGGCCGAAGGCGAGGGCCCGGCGGCCAAGGACGCCCGCGCGCTGCGGCGGGCGGCGCTGAGCAGCCGGGCGTGGACGCGTTGGTACGCCAACAACTTCCCCGCCGCGCGCGCCGATCTCGACGCGGTCTTCGCCGAGGCCCCGAACGAGCGCCAGACGCTCGCGATCGACGGCCTGTACTGGCAGGCGGCCGGCGATCTGGACCAGGCGATTCAACGCTACGACCGGGCGATCGACGTCGACTCGCGCCACCCCATCACCTTTCAGCAGCGCGCCCGGCTCCACGAGGAGCGGGGCGACCTGGACGCGGCGATGGCCGATCTGAACGAAGCCCTGCTGCTCGACCCCGACCTGTCGCAACTCCAGGCCCAGCGAGCGCGGCTCTTGTTGCGCGAGGGCAAGGTCGACGCGGCGCGCGAGGCCATCGACGCGCCGCTGAGCACCCGGCCCGGCGACGCCGAGGTCTATGCCGAGCGCGCGATTCACTTCCATGCCGCGATGGGCGACTTCGCGGCGGCCGCGGCCGACCTCGACCGGGCGATGGAGCGGGCCAACTCGGGCGAGACCGGCCTGTATCAATTGCTGCGGCTGGTGGTCGCCCGCCGCGCCGGGCTGCCGGCGGGCGCGCTGGCCGCCGAGGTGGGCCCGCCCTGGCATCGCGCGTTGCTCGACGTCGCCGCAGGCAAACACCCGGCCGCCGATCTGCTGGCCCAGGCCACGTCGCCCGAGCGCCGGTGCGAGCTGGATCTGGCCGCTTGGCTTACCGGCGCCGCGCTGCCGCCGCCGACCGGCTTCGCCTCAAGGCCGCCGATCGCGCTGGAGTTGGCCTGCCCGCTGCGCGAACGCCTGCACGCCGGCAATCAGTGACCAGATGGTCAAAATAGCGAGAGCTGCTCGCCTTTGGTCTTCGGCTTGGCCGGCTCGGCGGGCGCGGGCTCGGGCCAGCCTTTGAGCGCATGCCCCAAGACCCGCCGCCGCCAGGCCAACAGGCCGTTGGCGCGCCGCCGCGCGGTGGTCGTGCTCAGCTTGCACTCTTGAAACAAGCGCTCGGCCAGATCATCGATCGACGGCGGCTCGCGGCCGAGCAGGTCGGGCGCCAGCACCTGCATCACCGGGCTCTGCTCGACCGCCTGCCCGAGCACCATGCGCTCCTTGTCGGTATGCGGATCGGTGCCCACCAGCCGCTCGCCGAGCGGGGTGAGGAAGACCTCGTCCTCTTCGACGCGCAGCAGCCCCAAAATGCGCGCCGCGTGGGCCCGATAATGGGTGTGCCGGCGCGAGAAGCCGGTGAAGTCAGCGATGGCGTCGAGGTTGCCGGCGCCGCGCCACGCGGCGTGCACCACGGCGCGCACCGTGTCGAGGTCATTGGCCTGCGGGACGTCGAGGGTCTGCACGTCGTCTCTCCCCCGGGGCGCCGGTTCAGGCCGCGAGGCCAGCCCGCACGAGCAGCGCGGTCTGGTCGGGCTCGCGGCCCATGAACGCAGTATACAGCGCCATCGGGTCGCGGCTGTCGCCCGCTTCGAGGATGTTCCGTCGGAAATCGAGGCCCACCTTGCGCGAGAACAGCCCCTCGGCGGCAAACCGGGTGAAAGCGTCGGCGTCGAGCACCTCGGCCCATTTGTACGAGTAATAGGCCGCCGCGTAGCCCACCGGATGCGCGAACAGATGCGCGAACGAGGCGATCATCGCGTAGTCATCGGGCAGCGGCGTCGGGTTGAACAGGCGCGCCAGCCCCAGCGCAAAGCTCAACACATCGCCGTCGCGCTTCGGGTCATAGCCGCGATGCAGCGCCAGATCGACGGTAGCAAAGCCGAGCTGCCGCATCATCGCGTAGCCGCCGCGGAAGGTGCGCGCGGCCTGCATGCGCTCGAACAGCGCGGCGGGCAGCGGTTCGCCGGTCTCAAAATGCCGGGCGAACAGGTCGAGGCCTTCGCGCTCGAAGCACCAGTTCTCCATGATCTGCGAGGGCAGCTCGACAAAGTCCCAGGCCACGTTGGTGCCGGCCAGGCCGCGCACCGGCACGTTGCTGAGCAGGTGGTGCAGCAGGTGGCCGAACTCGTGGAAGATCGTCTCGACCTCGTGGTGCCGCAGCAGCGCCGGCTTGCCGCCCGAAGGCGGGGTCAGGTTGCCGCAGATGGCCCCGATATGCGGCGTGCCCGCCGCCGGCGCGCCGGTGGTCATCGAGCGCATCCACGCCCCGCCGCGCTTGCCGGGCCGCGGGAACAGGTCGGTATAGAACACCCCGAGCCGCGTGCCATCGGCGTCGTCGAGCGCGTAGACCCGCACGTCGTCATGCCAGACCGGCACATCGGCCAGCGCCCGCACCGTCACGCCATAGAGCCGATGCACGATCTCGAAGAGGCCGCTGAGCACCTGCTCGACCGCGAAGTAGGGCCGCCGGGCCTCTTCGTCCAGGTCGTACCGCGCCTTGCGCATCTTCTCGGCGTAGTAGCTCAGATCCCACGGCATGATCTTCGGCGCGTCGGCGCCCTCCAGCTCGCGGCGGAAGGCTTCAAGCTCGGCGTGCTCGGCGCGAAAGAACGGCTCGCTGCGCGCGCGCAACGCATCGACAAACTGCCACGCGGCGTCGCCGGTCCTGACCATGCGCGACTCGAGCATCAGGTCAGCGAAGTCGGCGTACCCGAGCAGGCGCGCCTTCTCCTGGCGCAGCGCCAGGATGCGATCGATCAGCGGCCGGTTGTCGCGCTCGGCTTCGACGCCGCGGGTGTTATAGGCGCGGTAGAAGCGCTCGCGGACCGCGCCGTCGTCGAGATAGGTCAGAAGCGGCGTGAGGCTCGGCGCCTGCAACGTGAAGCGCCAGCCTTTCTGCCCGCGCGCCATGGCGTCGTCGCGCGCGGCGGCGACCACGCTCTCGGGCAGGCCGGCGAGCTGCGCCTCGTCTTCGGTCGTCCACTCGAAGGCATCGGTACTGTCAGCCACGTTCTGGGCGAAGCGTGTGGTCAGCGTCGACAGCTCAACGTCGATGGCCTGCAAGCGCGCCTTGGCCTCCGCGTCCAGATCGGCGCCGTGGCGGCGGAACTCGTCGACCGTGCGCTCGACAAAACGCGCGTGCACCGGCGCAAGTCCACCGGCGGCCTTCGACTCGGCAAACGCTCGCAGCGCCTTCCACAGCGCCGGATCGTGCGGAATCGCCGAATAGAACGCGCTCACCTTCGGCTGCACGGCGTTGTAGGCCTCGCGCAGCCCGGGCGTGCTCATCAGCCCTTCGAGGTGCACCACGATGCCCATCGCCTCTTCAAGCGCGGTCGTTGCGTCATCGAGCGCGCCGAAGGTGGCCTGATAATCGGGTGGCCCGTTGGCCTGACCGATCGCGGCGAGGCGCTCCGCGGCGTCGGTCAGCAGCGCATCGATGGCCGGCTCGATATGCGCCGGCACGATGGCATCAAATGGCAGAGGATGGGCGAGCCCGAGGAGAGGATTGGCGGAATTGGCTTTGCTCATGGCCGGTCAGCATAACCACGTTCGCGCTTTTGTTCACCCGTGGATCAACCCGCGCCCCTTGAATCGTTGTGATCCGATACATACCGTTCGCAAAATGTCCGCGGCCCGCATCCCCCCCCGCCGGAGCGTCGATGGCACACACCTACACCCTGAAGCTGCCGGGCGAAGAAGCGCCCCGGCTGCGCCTCTTCTTCAGCGATCACGGCTTTGAGATGGGCGACGCGCCGCATGCCTTCTGGCGCGCCGCGGGGCCGGGCTGCAACGCCACCTTCTACACATCGGGCAAGCTCTTGCTGCAAGGCAAGGAGGCCGACGTCTGGCGCGGTCTGCTCGGCGACGAGACCGTCGAAGCGCGCCCGTATTATCGCGCGCTCAAGCGGCATCCGAACCCCCCGCCCGCGTGCTGGGCGGGCAGCGATGAAGCCGGCAAGGGCGATTATTTCGGCCCGCTGGTGGTCGCCGGCGTCGCGGTGAAGCGCGCCGACCTTGAGGTGCTGCACACGCTGGGCGTCGATGACTCGAAGGCGCTCGCCGACAGCCGTCTGCCCGAGATGGTGCAGGCCATCACCGCGCTGTGCGACACCGAGGTCTTCTTCATCGGGCCAGCGAAGTACAACGAACTGCACGGGCGCATGGGCAATATCAACCGGATGATGGCCTGGGCCCACGGCCGGGTGCTCGAAGCGCTGATCGAGCGCGGCGGCGAGACTGGCCCGGACTGGCTTCTCGTCGACCGCTTTGCGCCCGACGCGGTGATGCTGCAAGGCCTGGGGCCGCGCGGCCGGGCGACGCGCTTTGATCAGTGGCCCAAAGCCGAGGAGGATCCCGCCGTCGCCGCCGCGAGCGTGCTGGCCCGCGCCGCCTTCCTGCGTGGGCTCGCCAGCCTTTCGAAGCGCTTCGGGCTGAACCTGCCGCCTGGCGCCGGCCCGCAGGTGCTCACCGCCGGGCGCCGCTTCCTCGAAGCGCATGGGCGGGGCATGCTCGGCGAAGTGGCCAAGGTGCACTTCGACACGACGCGCCAGATCGGCGGTGCCTGACCCGAAATGTGCGTGATCGAATCTGCTGCGCGTCGCGATCCCGCGCCGCTCGCGACGATCGCTCACGCACTTTTCGGGCTAAACGCCCGATTCGGCGAGGATTTCGTCGATCGCGCCCGGCAGCAGCCCCAACTCGAACGCCACGTCGAGCACCGTGATGCGGTCGCGAATGTCGCGGGCCAGCCGGAACACCCGCGCGGCGTTCTCGCGCGCTTCGCCCAGCTCGGCCAGCGATTGCGGCGCGCCCGCGGCGAGCAACGGCACGCGCAGGTCATCGGGCCGCGGCAGCCGCCGCTCGGCGAGCGCAGCGCGAATCTCAGCCCAGCGGTCGCGCAGGATGGCCACCCGCTCACCAGCGCGGGCGTGCTTGCGCCTGGCCTGCGGCAGCACCACCTCGGCCAACGCTCCAAATTCCTTGCGAATTCGCGCTTCTTCGTGCGCCCAGGCCGGCGGCTCGGTGAACTTCGGGCGCTCCAATCGCAGCAGCCGCTGATAGAGCGCGGCGCTGATGCAGCTCGCCACGCCGACCTGCGCCCCGTGCAGGCGGACCTCATCGCCCGCGGCGAGGCGCTCCATGTCCCAGAGATGGCTGATCAGATGCTCGCCGCCGCTCGCCGGCGCGCTGCTGCCGGCGACCACCATCGCCACGCCGCTGAGCACCAGCGCCGCGCCCAACTCGCCATGGGCCACCGGATCGCGCGCCGGCAAGCCCGCCGCCGCCGCCGCCGCTTCGGCCACCGCGTGATCGACCACCTTGCCCGGCAGCGTGCTGTAGCCGGTGCCCTCCAGCTGGTCGGCCAGCCACCAATCGCTGTCACTGACCGGCTTGCTCAGCAGGTCGCCGAGGCCGGCGCAAGCGAGCGCGGGCGGGGCCACGGCGAGGATCTCGGTGTCGAGCACGATGGCCCGCTTCTCGCCGATCAGGCGGTTGAACAGGGTCGACTTGCCCACATTGGGGCGCCCGACGATGGCCACCAGCGGCTTCACGACTCGTATCCCAGCTTGCGCAGGCTGCCCGGCGTCTGCGTCCAGGCCTTCTCGACGCGCACAAAGAGCCGCAGGTTGACCCGCGTGCCCAGCATGCGCTCCAGGTCGAGCCGCGCCTGGGTGCCGATGGTCTTGATCATCTGGCCGCCCTTGCCGATGACGATGCCCTTCTGCGACTCGCGCTCGACGTGAATCAGCGCCTCGATGTCGACCGCGCCCGCGCGGCTGCGATCGGCCCAGCTCTCGATCGTGACCGCCGTCGAGTAGGGCACCTCGGCCTCCAGCCGATGGAACAACTTCTCGCGGATCAGCTCGGCGGCGATGAAGCGCTCGGGCAGGTCGGTCAGCGCGTCTTCGGCATAGAGCGCCGGACCCTCGGGCATGACCTTGACCAACTCGCCGATCAGCGCTTCGACGCCGTCGCCGCTGAGCGCGCTGATGGGCACGATGGCGGTGAACGGGAAGACCTCGCGCCACGCCGCGATGATGGGCAAAAGCCGCGGCTTGTCGATGCGGTCGATCTTGTTGAGCACCAGCACCACCGGCTTGCCAAGCTCGGTGAGTTGCGGCAGCAACGCCTCGACCGTCTCGCCGACGCCCACCTCGTCCTGCTTGCCGATGCCCGCTTCGACGATCAGCGCCACCGCGTCGGTCTGCCAGAGCGCGTCGTGCGCCACCTCGACCATATAGGCATTGAGCGCGCGATCGGCGCGGTGCAGGCCGGGCGTGTCGATGAGCACCACCTGCGCGTCGGGCCGCGTGAGCACGCCGGGGATGCGATTGCGCGTCGTCTGCGGGCGATGCGAGATGATCGCCAGCTTCTCGCCGAGCATCTGATTGAGCAGCGTCGACTTGCCCACATTGGGCCGGCCGATCAGGGTGACAAACCCGCAGCGATGGGCGCGGTCGGGGGCGGGGGTCTCGGACACGGGGGGCCTTTCGGGCGGAAAACGGCGGACCCTAGCAGGGTTGCATCGCGCGCACAAGGGGGTGTCAGGGGTGCGTCATGCCCTTCTCAGCCACCGCGTGCCAGGTGCGAAACAATTTTCGCACTTTCAAGTCGCACGCAAGGCGCCGCAAGGGCTTGCGGCCGGGCACAGGAGTTGCTTGAATGCGGGCCACGCCGTACGCATGGGGGATTCAACATGTCGAGCGCCTTCGCCCAAGCAGCCCGTACCCTCGAGCAGAACCCGCCCGAGATGGAGCGCACAGGGCGCGTCGCCGTCATCCTGAACAAAAACGCCAAGCGGGTCAGCCGCCGCGTTCGTCGGCATGTCGAGGCCGCCGCCCCCGCCGGCGCCGACATCTTCTTCACCGAGAGCCTCGAACAGGCCCGCTTCATCACCCGGCGCGTGGTCGACTCGCGCTACGACCTGGTGGTGACCGGCGGCGGCGACGGCACGGTGGCCAATACCATCGCTCAGGTCGTCTCGCACTGTCAGGCCCGCGGCTACGAGCACGCCCCGCGCTTTGCCGTGCTGCGCCTCGGCACGGGCAACGCGGTCGCTGACTTCCTCAACGCCGGCCATTACCGCGATGACCTGCGCCGCCTCGATGGCGCCGCCTGGCAGCCGATCGATCTCTTGCACATCGATGGCCAGCACCGCGCGACCTTCGCCGGCGTCGGCTGGGATGCCTACATCCTCAACAACTACGACCGCATGCGCGCCGTCGCCGAGCGCACCCCGGTGACGCGGGCGCTGTTCAAGACGGTCGCCGGCTACCTGATCGCCGGCGTCGGCAAGTCGGTGCCCGAGCTGATCGTGCGCCGCCCCGCGTGGAACGTGCGCGTGGTCAATACCGGCGGCATCGGCCTCAAGGTCGACCACTCGGGCCGCGTCGTCGAGCGCATCGCGCCCGGCGCGACCGCCTTCACCGGCCGCATCCGGCTGGCCTGCTTCGGCACCACGCCGTACTACGGCTTCAAGTTCAACATCATGCCCCACGCGCACCGCACGCCGGGCATGTTCCACCTGCGCCTCGTCGACATGCATCCGCTCGCCGCCGTGCGCGAGCTGCCCGCCGTGTGGACGGGTCGCACCGAGCATCCGGGCATCGTCGACTTCCAGCTCTCAGGCTGCCGGCTTGAGTTCGATCAGCCCGTGCCCTTCCAGATCTCGGGCGACGCCGCCGGCCTGCGCGACTCGATTGAGGTCGGCCTCGATCAGCCGATCCACTGCGCCCGTTTTCCTGCCTGAAAACGCACGCTTCTGACTCCAACGGGTTGTCCCTTGGCCCGGCCGCGTGCTATCAGTTGCGGCCGCTTTCAAGGGAGGCTCGATGCGACTCTTCAGCAGCAAGGTTCCGCAGCTCACGCACGAGATCGTCGAGGCGCTGATCGAGAACGAGCTCGTCGAGGTACTGCCGGCCAACGTCAAGGAAGTTGAACTCGACGTCGAGTCGGTCCTCAAGGAGTACCTGCGGGCCGAGCGGCAGCTCACCGAAGAGGCCAAGGATCTGGCCCATACCCGCGGCCTCGACTACAGCGCCCACCAGAAGATCAAGCGGCAGCTCGCCGAGCGCCGCAAGTTCGGGCTGTACGAGGACTCGATCGGCTATATCGCCAACCAGATCATCGAGACGCTGCTGCACACGCGGCACGTCGAAGAGATCTTCGGCGAAGACCGCGACCTGCGCGCGGCCATCGCGCCGGTGCTGCGGCGGCATATGTCGAACCAGGACGCGATCGACGCCGAGGTGCGCAAGCACATCAAGAACCTGCAGGAAGGCACGCAGGAGTGGGAGATCCGCTACCAGCAGACGCTCGATCGCCTGCGCCGCCTGCGCGGCGAGGAATGATCGCGCCCCACGACGGCGGGCAGGCCGGTCAGTACTCGGGCGCCGTCAGGCGGTCGTTGATCTGATCGAGCGCGTGGCGGAAGTGGTCGTTGTCGGGCTCAAACGCCCGCGCCGTGCGCAGCAGGCGGGCCGACTCCCGCAGCGCGGGCCGCACGCCGGCCTCGCTGCCTCGGGCCTGTTCGAGCACCTCGCGGGCCAGCCGCCAGTAATAATCCCCCAACCGGGTCGCCCCGCGGCGAAAGCGCTCCTGCCGCGCCGCATCGGCCTGCGCGGTCGCGTCGAGCCGGCGCTTCCAGGTATGCGGCGGGCCCTGCAAACCCTCGTCGTAGCGCCGGCGCCGCGGTGGGCTCTTGATGACGGCGTAGGCCTCGTTGATGCGCCGATAGAGCCGCTGCACCGCGTCGAGAAGACCGGGCGTGGGCGCCTCATGAAACAGATCGGGGTGATACAGCCGCGTGAGCTCGTGATAGCGGCGCTTGAGGCCATCGGAGTCGACCTCGGCGTCGACGCCCAGGATCTGGTAGTAGGTCATGTCATCGAGCTGCTCGGCCAGCCGGAACAGCTCGGCCTGCTGCTCGACCGCCGGCGTGGGCATCGGCGTCGTCGGCGCGCGGGGGTGCAAAGCGGCGCGCAGGCCGAGCAGATAGCCTTCGAGCCACCCCTGCGCATTGGGCTCGATGACCACGTCGACCCGCAGCCGCACGCCGCCTTCGGGGCGGGGCGTGACGCGGTTGACGATGCCGGCCAGCCGCAGCTGATCCGGCGCGCCGGGCGGGCTGACGATGACCAGCATCGGCGTGCCCGGCGGCACGGATGCCGGGTGCCGCACGCCGACCACGGCGTGGCGAAGCTGACGGTCGTAGAACTCGAGAAACCGGACGGGATCTTCAAAGCGCAGCCGCGCGGCGAGGCGCGAGCCGTCGAAGGTGGCGTCGGATGATTCCCCCGGAAACACGGCAGCAGCGTAGCGCGTCGGCCGAACGCGGACAACCGCCCCGCGCAGCGCAATGGCGCGCCGATCGGCGCCTGCTCGCGCGCCTGCGCCCGCACGCAGGCGCAGCGCTGCGGCTGGCCGCGTGGTCGTGGGTGCTGGCCTGGTGCACCGCGGGCTACGGGGCCCTCGCCGGCCCGGCGTTGCGCGCGCTTTTTGGCGGTGAAGCCCTGCGTTGGCCGGCCTGGATCGCCGGTTCGCTGCCGCCGCCGCCCGACCTGACGACGCTGCGAAGTGTCTTGCCGGCGGTCATTCTCGGCGTTGCGCTGCTCAAGGGGCTCGCTTTTCACCGCTACACGGTGGGACTGGCCGCGCTGGGTCAGCGCTTCGTGGCGGCGTTGCGGCGCGACCTGCACGCGCGGCTGCTCGTCTTGCCCCCCGACGCCGCGGCGGCGATCGGCGCGGGTGACCTGCTCAGTCGCTGCGTGCACGA
>JAGQJJ010000796.1 GCA_020430675.1 Myxococcales bacterium | reverse complement strand
CTCGACGATGAGGCCGGTCAGCAGGCGCGTGCCCTCGCGGATCAGGTGCTGGTGCACCGCGCTGACCGCCAGCAGCGCCGGGATGGGCGCGCGCTCGGCGTCGACGCCGCGGTCGCTGAGCACCAGGATGTTATAGCCCTCGTCGACCGCCTCGACCGCCGCGTCGCACAAGGCGCGCACCGCGTCGGCCAGCGCGTCGTCGCCGTCGGCCGGGCGGTACAGCATGGGCAGCGTGGTCGGGTCGAAGGCGCCCACCTGCAACGAGCGAATGCGCGCCAGCTCGGCGTTGGTCAGCACCGGGCCGTCGAGGCTGAGGCGATGGCATTGCTCGGGCGTCTCTTCGAACGAGTTGCCCTGCGGGCCCACCGAGGTCTCAAGCGACATCACCGCCGCCTCGCGCAGCGGGTCGATCGGCGGGTTGGTGACCTGGGCGAAGCGTTGGTGGAAATAGCTGAAAAGACTGGGCGAACGGGTCGAGAGCACCGCGAGCGGCGCGTCGTTGCCCATCGAGCCGATCGGCTCGTGGCCGCCTTCGGCCATCGGGCGCAGCACCACATCGAGGTCTTCGGCGGTATAGCCGAACGCGCGCAGTTGCCGGCGCAGCGCCTCATCGGTCAGCGGCGCGGGCGGTGGCACCTCGGGGAAGTCACCGACCTGAAAGACATTTCGGTTCAACCAGCGGCGGTAGGGCCACCGGCTGGCGATGTCGGCCTTGGCCTCGTGGTCCTCGATGATGCGGCCCTCGACGGTGTCGACGATGAGCATGCGGCCGGGGCGCAGGCGGTCTTTGGCGACCACGCGCTCGGGCGGCACGTCGATGACCCCGGTCTCGGAAGCGAGCACCACGCGGTCGTCGTCGGTGACCAGGTAGCGGCAGGGCCGCAGGCCATTGCGGTCGAGCGTGGCGCCGATGAGGTGGCCATCGGAGAACGCGATCGCCGCCGGGCCATCCCAGGGCTCGGTCAGCGAGGCGGCGTACTCGTAGAACGCGCGCTGGCCATCGGGCATCTCGGGGTGGGTCTCGTGCGCCTCGGGGATCATCATCATCATCGCGTGCGGCAGCGCGCGCCCGGCGAGGTGCAGCAACTCGACCATATTGTCGAACTGCGCCGAGTCGCTGCCGCCGGGCACGATGATGGGGAAGAGGCGATCGACGCCGCCCTCGAACTTGCCCGAGCGCAGCAGGCGGCGGCGGGCCTCCATCCACTTGCGGTTGCCAAAAACCGTATTGATCTCGCCGTTATGGGCCACGTAGCGGAAGGGCTGGGCCAGCGCCCAGGCCGGCGCGGTATTGGTCGAGAAGCGGCTGTGCACCAGCGCCAGCGCGCTGACCATGTCGGGGTCGGTCAGGTCGGGGAAAAACGCCGGCACCTGCGCCGGCAGCATCAGGCCCTTGTAGACGATGGTCTCGGCCGAGAGGCTGGCGACGTGAAAGGCGCCTGACGGGTCGAGGCCCGCGTCGCGCACCTGGTTCTCGGCGCATTTGCGGATCACGAAGAGCTTGCGCTCGAAGGCGCTCGGCACGAGGCGGCGGCGGGCGATATAGATCTGGCGGATGGTCGGCTGCGTGCGGCGGGCGAGGGGGCCGAGCACGTCGGGCTGCACCGGCACGTCGCGCCAGCCGATCACCCGCTGGCCCTCGGCCTCGGCGACGTCGGCCAGCGCCTGCTCGCAAGCGGCGCGCGCGGTGGGGTCGGTGGGCAGGAAGACCATGCCCACGCCATAGCCCCGACGGCGCGGCATGTCATAGCCCAGCGCCAGGCCCTCGCGTTTGAAGAACCGATGCGGCAGTTGCAGCAGGATGCCCGAGCCATCGCCCGTCTCGGGGTCGCCCCCGGCGGCGGCGCGATGGGCCAGCCGGCGCAGGATCTCGAGCGCGTCTTCCACGATGCGTCGCGACTTCTCGCCGCGAATATGGGCGACAAAGCCGAGCCCACACGCATCATGCTCAGTTTCAGGCAGATACAGCGTGGGCGGCTCGACCGCAGGCTTCATCGGGGCTCCTGACGCATTGCGTCATGACCATAACATCGCGGCGGGGATGCGTGAAATGGCGAACCGGTGAGCCGCTGTTGGGCTTCATGCACGGATTCGCGTCGTCTCTTTGAAAGTTATGATAGTTATTGAGGCAAATGATCCGCCTCGGTCCCTTCCAACTGATTGAACCCGCCGGTCACGGCGCCATGGCCGAGGTCTGGCGGGGCATCCACCTGCGCCAGCGCGTGTTGGTGGCGGTAAAGATCGTCACCGCGCGCGCCGGGCGTGAGGCGCGGTATCGCAAGCTCTTCGCCCGCGAGGTGCGCGCGGTGGCGCGGCTCGATCATCCGGGCGTCGTGCGGGTCTACGACCATGGCGAGATCGATGAAGAGACCGCCGAAGCGAGCGGCTGGCGGCTGCCGCCCGACGCGCCTTATCTGGTGATGGACTGGCTGGCCGGTGGGCCGCTGCGGGCGCAGTTGCCCCTCGATTGGCCCACGCTGCGCGCCACGCTGCTGTCCTTGCTCGACGCCCTGGCCCACGCCCACGCCCGCGGCGTGGTGCACCGCGATCTCAAGCCGGACAACGTGCTGGTCGACGGCGATCGCTGTCGCCTGACCGACTTCGGCATCGCCCGCCCCAGCACCGCCAACACCAGCGGCCGCTTCCGCGTCACCCGCCGCACCGATCCCACGATGCTGGGCACGCCCCACTTCATGGCCCCCGAGCAGATCGAGGGGCGCTGGCGCGATCAGGGCCCCTGGACCGACCTCTACTCGTTCGGCTGCATGGTCTACGAGA
>JAGQJJ010000795.1 GCA_020430675.1 Myxococcales bacterium | reverse complement strand
CGCCGCCGCGCCCGAAAGGCAAAGCATCTGCGCGCATTTGCGGGTCTGCGGCAGCGGCAGGTCATGCTCGCTGAACAGGCCCTCGGGCGTGAAGGTATTGGGGTGGGGAATCTCGCCGGCGGCGATGCGGTCGCGGGCGTAGCCAATGTCCTGCGCGCCGCCGGGCGTGGCGCCCATCATGGCGCCCTCGGGCGCGGCGAGCGAGGCTTCGACCGCCACATCGGCGAAGTTGTAGAAGGCCGCCTTGGGCGCCACGCTCGGCATCACCGCCGGCTCGGGCGCCATGTCTTCGTCATCATCGTCATCAGGGCCGGCCCAGGCGAAGCCGGCGAGGGTGACCGCGATCAGGGGGGCAGCAAAGCGCCAGCGCATGCGGGGCGAGAACATGATGGACTCCTCAGCGTTTCGGGACTGCGCCGTTGCACGCCTGAGAGGCCCCCGCGATCCAAACTTCTGCGTTTATTCACCAGAATCGTCAGGCGACGTCGCTTTTTGCCCCCGCGACCGCCTGACAGGCCCGGCAGAAGAACGTCGAGCGGCCTTGCTGCACCGCGCGCTCGATCGCCGCTTCACAGACGCGGCACGGCTTGCCAGCCCGGCCATACACGTCAAACGGGTTCTGTGACGCCGCGTCCTGCAAGTACGTGATCTCGTCATCGCGCTCGCGATCGAGGCTCTCGGCCATCGTCGCCGCCAGCGCCATGGCCAGACGCGCAAAGTTGTCGTCAGACAGCGTGTTTGCCAGCCGAAACGGGTCGATGCGCGCCCGCCAAAGCGCCTCGGCGGCGTAGATATTGCCCACGCCGGCCAACCGGCCCTGGTCGAGCAAGGCCACCTTGATCGCCCGCTTCACGCCCGCAAGCCGCCCCGCCAGCCCGCCCGGCGCAGCGCAGAGCGCCAACACATCAGGCCCCAGCCCGGCGATCGCCGCGTCGGTTGGTTCATCGGCGGCTGCGATCAGGCGCACCTGGCCAAAGCGCCGCGGGTCGACAAAATGCAGCCAGCCGCCGTCATCGAGCCCCAGCCGCAGCCGCGTGCCCGCTCGCGCCGGCTCGGCGGCGTCCCGATGCAGCCATTTGCCGGTCATGCCCAGATGGCAGAGCAGCACTTTTTCTTCTTACACATCGACGACCATCAGCTTCCCCACTCGCCGCCCCCACGGCCTTCGTCGGACGAGCAGCCCCCCCGCCAGCCCCGGCGCATCGGTCAGCGGTCGCCCGGCATCGGCCAGCACCTCGTCGACGCGCCGCCCGACGGCCCATGACCGCAGCCGCCGCGCGCAGAACTCGACTTCGGGCAGCTCGGGCATCAGTCGTGCCGCTTGACCTCGCCGCTCTTCAGCTTGGCGGTATAAGCCGACAGCTCGTTCCAGACCATGCCCGACATGATCACCACGCCGAGCACGTTGGGCACCGACATGCCCAGGATCATCAGGTCGCTGAAGGTCAGGATGTTGGTCGCCGCGACGACCGAGCCGAGGAAGGTGAACGCCAGGAACAGCACCCGATAGACCATGGTCGCGCGCTCGCCGAACAGCCACGTCCAGCAGCGCTCGCCGTAGTACGACCACGAGATCATCGTCGAGTAGGCGAACAGCACCACCGCGCACGAGAGCACGTAGGGGAACCACGAGACGACCTCGGCCATGGCATACGAGGTCAGCGCCGCGCCTTGGTCAGCTTTGATCACGGCCTCGTAGGCAGGATTCTCGTAGGCGCCGGTGATGACGATGACCAGCGCGGTCATGGTGCAGACGACCACGGTGTCGATGAAGGGCTCGAGCAGCGCCACGATGCCTTCCTGCACCGGGTACTCGACCTTGGCCGCCGCGTGCGCGATGGCCGCCGAGCCGATGCCGGCTTCATTCGAGAATGCCGCCCGCTTGATGCCCAGCACCAGCACGCCGACAAAGCCGCCCACCGCCGCGTCTGGCGCAAATGCGCCTTCGATGATCGCTTTGAAGGCCGCGGGGATGTGCCCGGCGTGCGCCAGGATGATGTAGAGGCAGGCCAGGACGTACAGCGTGCACATGAAGGGCACGATCTTGTCGGCCACGGTGGCGATGCGCCGGATGCCGCCGATGATGACCACGCCGACCGCGACCACCATCACCAGACCATAGATCCAGGGGTTGTCTTGCAGGATGGGGATCAGCTCCTTGATCTGATCGAGCGACTGCTTGACCTGGAAGGAGTTGCCGCCACCAAACGAGCCGCCGATGCACAGGATGGCAAACGCAACGGCCAGCACCTTGCCCAGCCCGGCCGCGCCCATCGAGCGCAGGCCGTCCGACAGGTAGTACATGGCGCCGCCCATCATGCTGCCGTCAGGCCGCTGGTGGCGGAACTTCTGGCCCAGGGTTACTTCGGCGAACTTGGCCGACATGCCAAACAGGCCGAACATGAGCATCCAGAAGGTGGCGCCCGGACCGCCGGTGCCGACCGCGATGGCCACCCCGGCGATATTGCCCAGGCCGACGGTCGCCGAGAGCGCGGCGGTCAGCGCCTGGAAATGGCTCACCTCGCCCTTGGCATTCGGGCTGTCATATTTGCCGCGCACCAGGGCGATGGCGTGGCCGAACATGCGCACGTTGACAAAGCCCATCCGCAGCGTGAAAAAGACCGCGCCCAGGGCCAGCCAGGCGACCACAACCGGCATGTCGATGCCGGGGATCGTCCAGAAAAGCACCGTGGCGATCGGGTTGACGATCCAGTCGCCGAACCACTGGTCCATCTTCTGCTCGAAGCCCGGCTCGGCTTCCTGAGCCCAGGCGAAAAAT